>CBDUII010000179.1:0-5902 GCA_965367285.1 uncultured bacterium | reverse complement strand
GCATTTGAGTTTAAAAGAGTTCTTTTACTGGTATTGGGACAACTTGGTGTTCGTCGGTGTTTGTGTTGGTGTATTTCTGTGGCAACCTGATCTGGGGACAACCATGCTGTTAATTGCTGTGGTTGTTATTCTTTGTTTTGCTGCCGGCATAATATTCAGTAATCTCTTATATTCAGTTCTGATGCTTCTGCCGGCCATGTGCGCGGCTATTTTAAGTTCAGAATATCAAAAGAACAGAATCATTTCATTCTTAGATCCTGAAAAGGACCCCCTTGGAAAAGGATATCAGATTATTCAATCTTTTATGGCCTTTAGCCGCGGGAATACCTTCGTTATTGGGCTGGGTGACGGTAGGCAAAAGTTGTTCTTTCTTCCTGAACCTCATACTGATTTTATTTTTTCCATCATTGGTGAGGAGTTGGGATTTTCCGGAACTGTTATTGTTGTCATGCTGTTTTTAGTCATTATCTGGCGCGGAATCCAGACTGCGATAAAATCTTCTGATCTATATGGAACATATTTGTCCCTGGGATTAACTTCTCTGATTGGTGTTCAGGCTATGGTAAACCTGGCTGTGGCAGTGGGGCTTCTCCCTACTAAAGGATTAACTTTGCCATTTGTCAGTATGGGAGGCTCCTCCCTGGTGGTTTCAATGATCTGCGCTGTAGTTTTATTGAATAAAAATAAAAAAAAAGGAAGCAGAAATCAGTCCTGCAGAGGGGGAGGGAGAAGAGTTGCACAGACACAAAGAGCGTAAAGAAACATCAAAAAATAAACTTTATGAAAATTATCATAGTCGGGGGGGGGACAGGAGGTCATCTTTTCCCGGGGATAGCAATTGCACGGGAGTTTCAAAAGAGGGATCCCAAAGTAAAAATTCTATTTGTGGGAACCCGCAGAGGAATTGAATTTAAAGTGTTGCCAAAAGAAAAATTAGAACTAAAAACAATATTGTCCAGCGGACTGAAAGGAAAAATATCATGGCGCACACTGATAGCTCTTGTAGAAATACCAATAGCGCTTTTACAGTCTCTTTCGGTTCTTATTAATTTCAGGCCAAAGCTTGTTCTGGGTGTCGGTGGTTACGTAACAGGTCCTTTTGTTTTAATGGCATGGTTATTAAGGATACCGACTGCTATTCAAGAGCAAAACTCAATGCCTGGAATGACAAACCGTATTTTAGGAAGGATTGTGGACAAAATATTCGTCACATCTGAGAAATCAAAAAAACACTTCCCTGAAAAAAAAGCGGAAGTAACCGGAAATCCTATTCGGGAGGAATATTATGAAGATAAAGCTAAAACAAAAGAATCACGGTTTAATGTCCTTATTTTTGGCGGGAGCAGAGGCGCAAGTAGCATTAACCACGCTATGGTTGAAGCTCTTGATTTTCTACCAGAAGATAAAGATTCGCTGCACTTTATTCACCAGACAGGTGAGGAACAATTTCAAACTGTACAAACAAGGTATCGTTCAAAAAATATTTCCGCTGAGGTAAGTCCGTTTATTTTTAATATGGCTGATGCTTATCGAAGATCCAATTTGGTTATATGCAGGGCAGGTGCCTCTACAATTGCCGAGTTAACAGCCTGCGGACGAGCGGCTATTTTAGTTCCTTATCCCTTTGCGGCAAACAATCATCAGGAATTGAACGCGGAATATCTTGTAGAGCAGGGGGCAGCGGTTATGGTGAAGGATTCGGAATTATCCGGAAAGAAATTAGCAGAACTAATTAAACAACTAATGCATCAGTTGAATCAGATAAGTGAAATGGAAAAAGCAAGCGCCCGGATGGCTAAGAAAGACGCAGGGGAAAAAGTTGTAGACCAGTGTTATGAATTAATAGCATAGGGAAGCAAAAATGAAATTGAAAAACGAATGGATACCTCCAAAGATTGCGAAGTTTGTCATTAATCAAGGGTAAAGGGTCAAGGGTCAAGAAAAACGACTTTTGACCCATAACGTTTGCTACATGACCCAAAGCAATAATTTTATTCTTCGTGTCCTTCGTGGTTAATAATTTTTAATATTTTGTTATTAGATGATTTTTACAAGATGTTTAGAAAAACACAGCATATTCATTTTGTTGGAATTGGAGGCGCCGGCATGAGTGGTATAGCCGAACTTTTGATTAATCTAAGTTATAACGTCAGTGGCTCTGATCTTGCCGTTTCTGAAACAACGGAGCGTCTTTCCCGGCTTGGAGCAAAAATTTACATCGGGCATGATGCAAAAAATTTAAATAACGCGGAGGTGTTAGTGATTTCAGCAGCAGTAGATCAAAACAATGTTGAAGTAGTGGAAGCCAGAACACAAAAAATCCCTGTAATTCCGAGGGCGGAAATGCTGGCGGAATTAATGCGACTGAAATATGGAATTGCAATAGGAGGAACACACGGGAAAACCACCACTACCTCAATGGTCTCTGCGGTTCTTGCCGGGGGAAATCTGGATCCAACGTCCGTGATAGGCGGAAAACTTAAAAGCCTGGATACCGGCGCAAAACTTGGGAAAGGAGATTTTCTGGTTGCTGAGGCTGATGAAAGTGACGGCTCCTTTTTGAAATTGTCTCCCACTATCGCGGTTGTCACCTCGTTAGATAACGACCATCTCGAATTTTACAGAAACATGGATGAAGTGAAATCCGCGTTCTTGAAATTTATAAACCATATACCATTTTACGGGGTATCAATAATATGCCTGGATGATGAAAATATACAATCTATTATTCCAGAGATAGAAAAACGATTTATTACTTACGGCCTTAAAGGACAGGCTGATTATAAGGCAAAAAACATCCGGATGTCAGAGGAAGTAACCAGTTATTTTGTCGATTACCATGGTAAAAACTTAGGAAAAATTAATATTAAAATGCCGGGAATTCACAATGTCCTGAATTCTTTAGCCGCAGTGGTTGTGGGTCTGGAACTGGATGTCCCATTTGAGTCTATCGCGCAATCCCAGGGTGAATTCAGCGGGATTGAAAGACGGTTTCAGATAAAAAGCACTAAAAAGGAGGTTTTAGTTGTTGATGATTATGGCCATCATCCCACGGAGATAAAAACAACTTTGAAAACTCTACGGGAAATCTACAAAGAAAAAAGGGTAATCGTAGTTTTCCAACCACATCGTTATACGCGAACCCAGTTACTATTAAATGATTTCTTTACTTCCTTTTATGACGCGGATCTTCTGATTATAGCTGCTATTTATCCGGCAAGCGAAAAACCTATAAAAGGGATTAATTCAAGCCTGATTTGTGAAGGGGTAAAGAAACACGGGCAAAAAAATGTGCTGTTGTTGGAAGATAAACAGGAAATAGTCGATTATCTTTTACAAAACACAAAAGCCAATGACGTGGTTTTAACGCTTGGCGCTGGAGATATTTGGAAAGTTGGAAATGAGTTTATCGACAAATTGGTATAAAAGCATGAAACACCAAATCTCAAAAATCAAATAACAAACAAATATCGATAACCAAAACTACAATGACAAAAACAAAACAGGTTGAAAAATGTTTGAGTAATTTGAAATTGAAATTTGGAATTTATTTGTAATTTGTGGTTTTGCGTTTTATTTTGGTTGCGGCCACTGACCGCGCTGTGAAATTTATGACTTCAATAAAGGACTTATTGAAAGATGTTGAAGGTGAAAAGAGATATGAAGAACCTCTTTTCCCACATACTTCATTCAAAGTCGGGGGAAATGCGGAGGTTCTCTTCTTCCCGAAAGATGAAGTCTCATTGATTTTGGCGATGAGGATTGCCAGAGAAAACGATATTCCAGTTTTTATTCTGGGAAACGGTTCTAACCTGCTTGTCCGTGACGGAGGAATTCGCGGGATGGTAATTTCTTTAAAAAAAATGGAGGGGAATATTGAAATTCATCCAGGTATGCGTGAAACATTTTTGGTTACATCCCTCGCGGGAACCTCAATGCCAACCCTTGTCCGTTATACCGTTGATAAAGGTCTGGAAGGGTTAGAAACGCTTATAGGCGTACCGGGTACATTGGGTGGCGCGTTAAAGATGAATGCCGGGGCAGAGGGAAAAGAAATCGGGAATGTTGTTCATGCTGTAAGGCTGCTGAATATGAAAGGTGAAGTAAAAGAGTTTATGAAGAATGAAATTAGCTTTCATTACAGGGGAGCGGAATTTCCGGGAAAAGCAATTTTCCTGGAAGCAATATTGGAATTGAAAAAAGGTAATAAAGACGCTCTATCGCAAAAAGTGAAGGCTCTGTTGGAAAAGAGAAGCGCCAGTCAGCCGGTTGCAGAGAAGGGGGCCGGTTCGATCTTCAAAAATCCGGAAGGCTATTATGCAGGACAATTAATTGAAGAAGCCGGGCTGAAAGGTTTCTCTATTGGAGATGCCGAAGTCTCTCCTGAACACGCTAATTTTATTGTTAATAAAGGTAAAGCAAAAGCGAAAAATGTTGAAGAGCTGATAAAAGTAATACAGGAAAAAGTGATGGTTAAAGCAGGTATATCATTGAAACCAGAAATCGAAATTATAGGAGAACGGTAAAATTATAAAAACACAACGCCATTTAAAGCGATATCAAGCCACAATACGTTTTCCGTCGGAAAGGCGAGAACTGTTTGTAAACGGCATAAAGCTGGTTTTCAAAACTGCTTTTATATCGTTTTTTACATTTACACTAATTTTAGGTGGATATTATCTTTACGATCTAATTATGACATCGCCTGATTTTCAAATCTCAAATTTTGAAATAAAAGGCAACTATTTTTTACAAAAAAGCCAGGTAAGGCGACTGGCGAAACAAGGGGTTTTTGGACAGAATATCTTTCGAGCAAATATCCAGCTTGTTGCAGATAGATTAAGAGACAACCCCTGGATTGAAACGGCTGAAGTCAGCAGAAAAATGCCTGACACCCTGCAAGTAAAAATTAAAGAGCGAACTCCTTTTGCAAAAATTGAAATGACTGATGGGAAGGTTTTTTTGATAGACAGGAAAGCCTTTTTGATTGAAAAAGTTGAAAGCCATGAATACCAGGTTCTCCCTACAATTCAGTTAAATGATGATACTTATTACGAGATTGGGAGTTCCTTACAATCAGAGGAAGTAGAAAGCGGTATCGGATTTATTGCCAAAATATTCAGCATTAAAAACTCGGATCAAGTTATCAATTTTACTTCAATTACCATGGAAGAAGGGGACAGGTATATTTTAAAAACACCTTCCACTTCTGTCCGGCTATCCGAAGAAAGTTTGAAGGAAAATCTGGATAAGTTGAGGATTGCATCAAAAATAATTCGTCAAGAAGGCTTGAAAGTAAAATCCATCGACCTGACATTTGATGATCAGGTTGTTTTAAAACTACTTTAAACTGGATAAAAAATTATTGGATACAAATTCCTTTCATAAGGAGGATTAAACATGGCAAAGCCGAGTAACCTGATTGTAGGGCTTGATATTGGCACTACTAAAATCTGCTGCATTATAGGTGAAGTAAATGATCAAGGAGGGCTTGATGTTATCGGCATAGGGACTCACCCTTCCAAAGGATTGAGGAAAGGCGTAGTTATAAATATTGAAAGCACTGTAGAGTCTATCAAGAGTGCTATTGAAGAAGCTGAATTAATGTCCGGTTCGGAAATTGATTTTGTCTATGTTGGAATTGCCGGCGGGCATATAAAAGGTTTTAACAGCCATGGTGTTATAGCTGTAAAAAATAAAGAAATAAGCGAGGCGGATATGAACCGCGTTATAGATGCCGCTAAAGCGATTGCCATACCAATGGATAGGGAGGTAATACATGTAATTCCCCAGGAGTATATTGTGGATGATCAGGATGGCATAAAAACCCCCCTTGGGATGTCGGGGGTACGGCTTGAAGCTAAAGTCCATATAGTAACAGGCGCGGTTACTTCCGCTCAAA
>CBDUII010000178.1:0-5903 GCA_965367285.1 uncultured bacterium | reverse complement strand
TTGTACACTAAATTAGGCCGGTGGGTGTCTCAAAACTATTGACAACTTCCGCATTTCACTAGTTTTGTTACCTTAGCTTCGGTTAGCAAAAATTCTCGTAATTTACTGAAACTATCAGTTCCTATCCAGCTATTTGAAACTATGAAAAACAAATTCCCTCTGTTTGTTAATACAGATGTTCCTTTTTCGATAAAAAAGGCATATAAATCAGTTTTATTTTTTGCCACGTCAAAGGTACAAGCAAGTTTATTTCTAAAAGGCTTGTCCTGAATATTAAAAATATTTACATACGGAGGATTTCCAACCACGACATTAAATCCTCCTTTAATCCCAAACATCCACTCAGAGTCAAAAAAATCAGCAGAAGCATTCTGATCGTAAGGGTCCCAGTTTGCAAGCTGCTTTGCTGAGATGCTGCCCCAACCGTCTGTTTCTAACTGTTCCGCAATTTTTGCCCTCAGACTTTCATCTTTAGTTCGCCACTTATTTTTCTGTTTTGAAGTTCTGGCTTTAAAATGATTGTGGCGTACTAATGCCACCTTTTCCTTTAACTCTTTTATCTCATCGCTTTCAAAAGCTATAGTTTTTTTAGCCTGTGGTTTGTCCATTCCAATTAGTGAATTTGCTGCTACAAATTTTGTTTCCAGGTTAGGCAAAGGGGTAACCCCTAAATTTTTTGCTTGTTTGTTTATTTTCTGATCAACTATCAGGGAGATAAAGAAGCGGAGTTTGGCAATCTGCACAGCAATGGGTTGTATATCTACCCCATAGATACAATTTTCAATGAGGTACAACTTTCGTCCGTAATCTGACGCATTGTTTTCAAATGCATCGTCAATTTCAATTAGTCTTTGCTGTCTCATTACTTTATCGCCTATTTGATAAGCTTCTTCTGTTTCTTTTATTGCTTTTTGTTTCTGCAATTCGCGCCAATAATTATTCTCAGGATCGAGTTTGCTAAGTATATGCACCATTTTATGAAGCGCTCCCATTGGAAAAGCGCCTGAACCACATGCGGGGTCTAAAATCTTAACTTTATCTATCGCTCTAATAATAAGTTCCCTCTCTTTTTTTCTTGTAAAGGGCTTGTCGTTTGAATATTCCATTAATAAATGCAAATTTTTATCCATATCCTTTTCTTCAATCTCAGATATATTTTGTATGAATTCGTTTTTAAGATAAGCAATCAAGCTTTCATCCACCATATAATTGACAATCTCTCTTGGAGTGTAAAAAGAGCCTGTCTGTTTGCGCGCTGTGGTCTGTGTCTCCGGGTTATAACTCGCCAGAAGATTTTCAAACACCCTGCCGAGCAGTTCAGGGTCAAGAGCAATTTCTTCTTCAATAGGAGTATTTTCCGCTATCGTGAATTTATAAGAGTTAAGAATACGAATAATACCTTTTACATTTGTTTCCTTTTTCTTTTTATCTCCATAATCATCGCTTAAATCAACTTTTCTTTCTTTTCCAAAAAACAGAAAGTCTGGAACTTTTAACGGATTGTCGTCCCTGTCTGAAAATCCGTCAATTCTAACTTTTTTTTCTTTGTTATCCAGACAGTCGAATAATCCGCCATTAAGAAAAGGAATATTATCAAACAGTTTTTTTACATCGCTTTCAGGATTTTTAAAATACTTTCTGTATCTATATCTCGCTTGAAATTTATAATCTTCATTCCTGCCCTGAAAAGTTTTTTCGCTTCTAAATTTTCTGCTTTTTGGAACATCTTTATTCATTTCCGTGTTTAAAGTCGCGAAAAAGAGGTTTTGCAAAATTGCCTTGTAATAAGCGCTGTTGTTCTTATCATTAGACTTTATAATGTTTTTTAAAGCGTCTTCATCGAATATTATCTCATCTATAAGACCGGCTTCTTTTTCTTTTAAAAACCAGATAAATATTAATCTGGTAATAAGACGTATTACATTGGTGGAATTTCTGATTTTTCTATCCGTTTTTTCATTAGCCGGAAATTCTACCTCTTTAACTGCCCAGAAATACCAGGCTGATAGGTCTCTATAAAAATCTTTATTCAGCAATTGAACATCAAAAACTTTTCTCCATTGCTTGTAAAGGGCGTTAAAAGTACTTACATCAGGCTTTATTTCTAAATCATCGAGAATTTTTGAATGTCCGGCATGAGGTTTTAAAATGTTTATATCTTTCAGAAGAGAAATCTTGCCGATTTTTTCTCCTTCGCGCCATTCCTGTTTATATTTGCAACGGTCGGCATTGGCAAAGGTAATATATTCATAGTATTTGAAGATTATGACGACAGGAGTATAGGGATATTCTCTATTGAAGGCCCGCGTAATCTCCGCCAACTGAGAACGCGTGGGAAGTAAACTTCTATCGCGTTTTTTCAGCGTTACCCCGAAAATCAGAATGCCGTTATAATCGCTCTTGATTTTCTCTAATGCCTTACTTTTCCTGCCCTCAAATGCAGCATCATCCACCATACCAATAATACAAACGTCATTCATCAAAGCATGCGCGGGATTATTTTCTTTATATGTTTTGGTGAGAATATCAGCGGGACTTGCAGGTTCTTCCGCAAGCGGATTTACCGGAATGTTTAATTCCTTAAAAAATGCGCGCAATCCCTTGTAAAAATTTTTATCGAGCCCTAAACTTTTTAATTGCATTCCATTTCCCTTTAACTCACAAGAAACCAGGTTAAAAGGTCGAAGTTATTCGGCTTGTATTTATCCGTTACAATAAGATTTTGTTTTATCCGTTTTACAGCGCTACTGTCGCCACTTTTTAATTTTGAAAGTATATCCTTTGCCTCTCTTCCAATTTTTTTCTTGATAGTACCATCCGGCTGAATGTCTTCATCTATTGCTTGTCTTTCCAACCATGAATTTATGGCGATAAAGAGCTTTTGTATCGCTTCTTCTTCTCCTTTATCTATATTATCAGGGACATATCTAACTTTCTCTTTATGAAAGGCCAGGGCGTCTAACACTTCCTTCTGATTGAGAAGCACCTGATTTCCCTGAAAATCAACATAGATCAAATCACAAGATTTATAATCGTGATCAATGATTTTAGGCGGTTTTGCCGGATAGCCTAAAAGAGCAATCAGACCTGGTTTGCCGCAAATATCCTTCTCCGCTGTAAAACCGGTATAAACGCCTTTTGGCATTTTTTTATAGAATTTTTTGTCTTTTTTTAGTTCATCAAGAAGGTCCTAGCGGTAGTCTTCCAATGAAAGATTGTCGAAGCCAAGTCCTGCTTCATGCTCTTCGATGTCATCCCATGATGTTTGCATCTGCTTAATCATTCTTTCATTAAGTTTGTCTTCAAATTTTTGGTCAGTAGCCATTTCAGCGAAGGAGTCCGAAAATTCCATGTTCACTTCTGAGCCGGCTAATTTCATCATGGCCATTCGCTCTTCAACACGTCCTTTCAAATTCAGGTAGGAGTTGATATTGTCTGAAGGCCAATAATTAATACCAAATATTGTTTCATTTGGAGAACCGATGCGGTCTATTCTACCCATTCTTTGAATAATACGAACAGGGTTCCAATGAATATCGTAGTTAATTACCATATCGCAATCCTGCAAATTTTGCCCTTCGCTTAATGTGTCTGTTGCAATTAGGATATCAATTGGCTGTCTCAGTTTCTCGTGAGTCTTAGGATCATTATCAGCTATCCATTTCTGCCACTCCGAGTATTTTTGTTGATTATCCAGCTTCTCGGAACCTGGTTTGAAAGCCCATTCTTTTTCTTTAAATAGTTTTGTATACGGTGCAAACCTTTCAAGCAAGGGTTCAAAATTCTTTGTTTCTACGTCTGAGGTATCTGTTTTGGATTTATCACCACTCACAACCGCGATATTAATAAATCCACGGGCTTTTAATTGATCAAACAAGTAAAAAGCCGTATCCCTGTAAACAGTAAAAATCAAGACCTTTTGGTTGTTATTGTTTTCTCCCTTTGCCCGTTTTTCATTTATTTTTTGAATCAAAGATTGAAGTTTTTCATCCCGGCTTTTATGATTTCTCTGTTTTTTAACTTCCGCCTCAATTCCTTCTTTAAAGCGAATGAGGTTTTTATTTAATAAATCGAGCGCCTCAATGTCTTTTTTTAAATCTTTTTTAAAAGCTTCAAGATAACCCGCATCATCAATATCCTTGAGTTTTACAAGTCTTTTTTTACCCAGTGTAAAATCATCTGTAATATCTTCATGCTCATCATCCTCAAACAGACTTTGCTGATTAGGAATGTCTAACTGTTCTTTGTTTCTCTTGTATTGATTTATTCTGTCAAGAGCATTCTGATGATGTTTTAGCACCTTTTGAATCGTCGAGTGGAAAGATACCCATGAAGATTCCAATCTCTTTACAAGTAAAATGTAGAGCATTTTAACGAGAAAACGGTCTCTTTGACGTTCATCGTGAAGCAAGTCAACATCTTCTTCTTGTTTAATGTAGAAAGCGGGTTGATATCCGGAAAGTAAAGGGGGAAAGTGTTCAAACAGCTCTTCAAAACTGTCAAAATTCCCAATTTGTCTGGGGGTCACAAAGATGTTTTCCGGTTTTTGCTTTTTAGGGAAATGAAGGCCTGTTTTTTGTTTCTCAATCATTGTCCTTGTTCTGGCAACTGTCAGGGAATCTGTTAGTTTGAAAAAAGTGGCGGGCAGTTTTTTTATAAACTCTCCAATCCTGGGATTCTCGGATTCTCTCCATTCGTTAAAAGCCCTTTGCGCATGGATGAAGGTATAATCGATATTTTTAATTCCATGACTTTCATTAAACCCGTCTACAGCGCCTTTTTTTATGAGCTTGAACTGGTTGCGTATATCTATAAGAGTGTTATTGATAGGCGTTGCAGACAACATCAATACTTTAACATCATCATTTTTCTTTAGTATTTCTTCGACGAGGAAATTATACCGTTGAGATTTGCTGTTGCGTAAGTTGTGGCTTTCGTCAATGACAAACAGCTTTGGTTTGTCATTAGTAAAGCATTTGTCAGCTCTATCTAAATATTTATCCATTCTTTCCGCATGCATGTCGGTATGGAAACGCATGAAATATTCGAACCGGTCATTTTCAAATCTTGAGTTTTGATGCTTCAAGTACCTGCGCCAGTTATATTGTAATTTTTTAGGGCAAATAAGAATTATTTCCCGGCCTTGAAGTTGGAAAAACTTCATAACTGCCAACGCGCTCCAAGTTTTCCCCAAACCGACGGCATCAGCAAGAATTGCCCCGTCATGTTTTTGCAGCATTTTTATCAGGCTGAGAACGCCTTTTTGCTGAAATTCATATAGGCTGTGAAATATTACAGTGTTTTCAAGGCGGCCAACTTGACGATTAAATTCCGGATTGTCTTGCTCGGCAAGTAACGGATTGCCAAATAACTCAAAAAGAACTTTGTAATAAAGCTGTTTGGGTGTGTATTTTATAAAGATTTTTTCAATTTCTTCTATTAAATATTGCTTGAATGGCTTCTTGTATATATTCCCAGCTTCATCAATGATGGTTTTTTCCTTATGCGCCTGTTTCTTTTCCCATAATTCATCAAACCATTTAATCAGCTCCTGGTACTGGCTATTATTACCCGTTTCCGCGATATTGAGCTCCACATTATTTGTTTTCTTAAGTCCAATACCAGCTTCTGTAAGGTTTGAACTGCCGGAAATGAAATATTTATGCCTTTCATCTTGCTCTGGATTAAAGAGGTAAACTTTTGCATGGCAAAAATTGGGCTCAAGCGTCTTTGCTTCGACCTTATCCTGCTTCAAAAATTCTACAGCTTCCTGTGCAACCTTGCTAAGTTTCAATGCTGCTTCAACTGTAATATTTTCGTTTAATAAATCAATAGTGCGGTCTTTCACAAGATCAATATTTACAATGTCACCGAGCACAAACCTGAATGATTTTATTTTTTCA
>CBDUII010000177.1:0-5908 GCA_965367285.1 uncultured bacterium | reverse complement strand
TATTGATAAGCGTATATTATCAAACCGAAGACCGATTGAAGCCATGGTTTCACCGTGCAGGCGATGGCTTACTGATGTCAATATCACAGCGCAAGCTGCGGTGCTTAACACCAGCCAGGTATTTTTTGCTGGCGCGATAAACCACACCAGGCAGAAGGCATAAAGATAAATAAAAGAAATTTCAACCGTCGAGATAACCGCATAGGCATACCGAGATTTAATCTGCTGCTCCAAAAAAAATTCTCCAAAAAAAATAATTTCGCCATTTCATAAAGCAGCAAGTTGCCGCAACCAAATAGGGTTTCCGCCCTAGAGATACAACAAAAAAACTTCCCCCAAAAACAAGTTTTTACTGGGTAAGACTATAAACTTTTTAATCTCAAAATTTCATCTTCCAAACTTTTAATTTTATCATCTCTATCTTTTAAGAATCTTGCCGCTTGACTGATAATTTTTCCCGGCAATCCAAAAGTATCCTGCAGCTTGTCAGCTACTGTCTTTAACAATAATTCAGTAAATAACGCTTTGAGTTCAAAACACCGCTCTGTAATCCCCCAGTCAAACTCAAGCACTCTTGCGCCGTCTTTACCAGCAGTTACATCCGCAGTTCTTGGCTGTCCCTTGATAATGGTCAATTCGCCAAAACACTCTCCTACTTTAAAATTCTTAATGACTCTTTTTTTTGCGCCTTCTGGTACAACCACCTCAGCCATTCCTTCTATCACCCAGAATACCATCTGATCCAGACTCCCTGTTTTAACAATCTTTTCTCCCGGCTTGAAGCTTTTATCTTCTATATGCGCAATGCCAGTACTACCAGCCAGTTTAGTGATTATCTCCCATAATTCTCTGTCATCCGAGAACACTTCCGTAAAAAAAGGTATCTTTTCCAGCAGGTTATGATCAACCGGTTTCTCAGCATTTAACTCTTTGTTTTCTTTAATAAAGTCCTTTAAGGATGTTTCTCCCATCTGGTTCCTCTTCTTTTAAAAAAGCTAATAAACGGTTTGCTCCCCTTCTCTGCCAATTCCACACCTGAACTGTCAGGGAACAGGTTTTGATAATTTTTACAGCTTAGCCATAACCACCGCATTAATTTTTTCCACAATTTCTTTTCCAACAAGAATTTCAACAAGTTTCATGGCAAATTCCATGGCAGTGCCAGGACTTCTGCTGGTAATTATTTGTCCATCCACCACTACTCTATCCTCTTTGTATGATTCACTCTGCAATGCATCCTTTACCGACGGATGGCTGGTGATATTCTTTCCATTTGTTAATCCAATAGCGGCCAGAACTGTAGGAGCCGCACAAATGGCAGAAATATATTTACCCTGTTTATACATTCTGTGAATTATTTTTTTAACACTCTCGTCTTTTTTCAAGTTAGTTGTTCCCGGCATTCCTCCCGGCAATACAATCATATCAAAGTTTTCATCATTCACAACATTTTTTAGCAGCACATCCGGAACTATTTTGACTTTTCTGGATCCTGTTATTTCTCCCGGTTCTGTCCCGGCCGATACCACCTCCACATTCGCTCGCCGCAAAATATCTATAACAGTGATGGTTTCAATCTCTTCAAACCCGGGCGCTACAGGGACTAACACTCTTTTCATATATTACCTCCATTAACTCAATGAAATATGTGCAACCCATGGTTACTGCCTTTAACGCGCAATCGATCTCCTGAATAATTATTCAGCCGGTCAATTCCGTATATTTTTTTTATTGCTTGATCCACGTCATATCCCACACGCCGGTAATAAAACCGGTTGCCATCCACAATGACATAACATGCCTTATGGTTATAATCCCTGGGTTGACCAACACTTCCCACGTTGACAATCATTTTATTATTTTCATCAATAGCATGAAAGTCGTCAACGCCAGAAGGTATCATGCTGAAATTCCCTTCAACGAAAATACCCGGCCTGTGCGTATGACCTACAAAGCAAACTTTTATATTGTTTTGCGCAATATATTTAAAGGTCTGCAATGCATCATAATAAGCCATAATATATTCCATATTACTTATCGCAGAACCGTGTGCAAAGAGGAATGTCTCTTTTCTTACCCTTTTTTTCATGTTTTGCAAATATCGTTTATTCCGGGCTGACAATTCTTGAGATGCTGTGGGATAAAATATTTCATCTCGCGTCCACAAAATAGCCTCAGCCGCAACAGGATTAAAATCTTCCAATCCTTTACCACACAACACTGCCTCATCATGATTTCCAATTATGGTAAGCATAAATTTTCCAGACAACTTCAGTACTTCATTGGGATTGGGGCCATATCCTATAATATCTCCCAGGCAATAAATTTCTTCGACCCCCTGTTTTTTTATATCCTCTAAGACAGAAGTGACAGCTTCAAGATTGGAATGCAGGTCTGATATAACAGCAAAACGTTTTTTATTCATACAATTTTAAAAGTTCACCTTTAAAAGAATTTTAGACTGGATAACAGGATGAACTGGATAATATATATTTTGATTATCCTGCTTTAAAAATTTAGCAAAATAAATTCCCGCGAAAGCTGGAATCTAAGAACAAATAAAAAAATCATGTCAATCTTGTCCATCCTGTCAAAATTTTCCTATCTTAAATGAGTTACAAAACATCTTTCAGAAACTTACCTGTATAAGATCTTTTTACTTTAACTATCATTTCCGGGGGTCCGGAAGCAACAACTTCTCCGCCTGCATCTCCTCCTTCCGGTCCCAGGTCAATAATATAATCGGCTGTTTTAATAACATCCAGGTTATGTTCGATAACCACAATCGTATTCCCGGCATCGGTCAACTTATTAAGAACATTTAAAAGGTTTTGGATATCCGCGAAATGAAGTCCGGTTGTCGGCTCATCCAGAATATAAAGAGTTTGTCCTGTGCTTCTTTTACTCAATTCCTTTGACAGCTTTACCCGCTGGGCTTCACCGCCTGAAAGAGTAGTGGCAGCCTGTCCAAGCTCGATATAACCAAGGCCAACCTCGCTCATAGTTAAAAGTTTGCTTTTTACATGAGGGATGTTCTCAAAAAACTGCATTGCTTCATCAACAGTCATATTTAGAATGTCAGAAATGTTTTTACCTTTGTAATGAGTTTCCAAAGTTTCGCGGTTGAAGCGCGTTCCGTTGCAGACATCACAAGTAACATAAATATCTGGCAGAAAATGCATTTCAATCTTGATTGTCCCCTCGCCACTGCACGCCTCGCAACGTCCACCTTTCACATTAAAACTGAATCTACCCATCTGGTATCCACGACGGCGAGCTTCAGGAACCTGCGAAAAGATTTCACGTATTAAAGTAAAAATCCCTGTATAAGTCGCGGGGTTCGAGCGCGGAGTTCTGCCGATTGGTGACTGGTCTATATCTATAACCTTATCAATGGATTCAGCACCAACAATTTTATCGAATTTTCCCGGCCTTTCTGAGGAATTATATATATGCCTTGCAAGCGCTTTGTAAAGAATATCAATTAAAAGGGTGCTTTTACCTGAACCGGAAACTCCTGTGACACAAGTAAAGCATCCCAAAGGGATATCCACATCAATTTGTTTCAGGTTATTTTGCTCAGCTTTCAATATACGAAGATATGATCCGTTTCCAGTTCTTCTTTTTTCAGGCACAGGGATAGAGAGTATGCCGGAAAGATATCTCCCGGTAACAGATTTTCTGCAGGACAAAATATTTTCCGGAGGCCCTGCCGCAACTATCTCACCACCATGCACTCCTGCTCCAGGTCCCAGGTCTATCACATAATCCGCGGCGAGTATTGTATCCCTGTCATGTTCTACCACTATCACGGTATTACCCATATCCCTTAGACGCAGCAAAGTGTCCAGCAGTCTTCGATTATCCCGTTGATGCAAACCAATGCTTGGTTCATCTAATATATACAGTACTCCCATCAAGCTGGAACCTATCTGTGTCGCCAGTCTAATCCTCTGTCCTTCGCCTCCTGATAAAGTTGCCGATGTCCTGTCTAATGTTAAATAATTGAGTCCAACATCGACAAGGAAACCAAGCCGCTCCTTTATCTCTTTTATGATTCTTCTGGCTATAGTGAAATCTTTGGAAGAAAGTTTTAAGGAATTGAAATATTTCAGCGATTCACTAATGGACAATTTAACAACATCAGTGATTCCTTTTTCCGCAATTGTAATTGCTAAACTTTCTTTTCTCAGGCGGGCGCCATTACAATCAGGACAGGTGTGGATACTCATATATTGTTCGATTTCTTCCCTGACATAGTGAGAATCCGTTTCTTTATATCTTCTTTCCAGTCTCGGAATAACGCCTTCAAAAGGGCGATAATAATCATAGCGGCTATTTTCCTTTTCATAATAAAATTTAATACTCTCCTCTCCCGAACCATAAAGCAAAACATACTGTTCATTTTCATTAAGCTCTTTAAAAGGAGTAGATAGCTTAAATTTGTAATGATCCGCGACACTTTCAAGCATTTGATGAAAATAAACAGAACTTTTCTTCTCCCACGGTTTTATAGCACCTGCCCTGAGAGATAATTTTTTATCCGGAACTATAAAATCCGGGTCAATATTTCTTTTGTTTCCCAACCCATCACATTCTCGACATGCTCCATGCGGGTTGTTAAATGAAAACATCCTTGGCGTCAACTCAGGGTAACTGATCCCGCAATCAATACACGCGAAATGTTCACTGAACATCAATTCATCTCCATTTATTACCTGAATGAATACAAATCCTTCAGACAGGTTTAAAGCCAGTTCAATGGAATCCGCCAATCTCTGTTCAAGGCCATCTTTTATAATAAGCCGGTCAATAATTACCTCAATATTATGTTTTTTATATTTATCTAAAATAATCTTTTCATCCAGTTCTTTAATGGCCCCATCAACCCTTACTCGAACAAACCCCTTCTTTTTAAAGTCAGCAAATTCTTTCCGGTACTCCCCTTTTCGACCACGCACTATTGGCGACAATATTTGTATTTTAGTTCCGGATGGTAGAGTTGCTACCTGGTCGACAATCTGCTGAACAGTTTGGGAAGATATTTCCTTGCCGCAGTTATAACAATGTATTTTCCCTATTCTGGAAAAAAGCAGCCTCAGGTAATCATAAATTTCCGTTACTGTACCGACTGTAGAGCGGGGATTCTTGCTGGTGGTTTTTTGTTCGATGGCAATGGCAGGGGACAACCCTTCGATGTAGTCAACATCAGGTTTATCCATCTGCTCCAGAAATTGACGGGCGTATGTAGAGAGAGATTCCACATATCTTCTTTGTCCTTCAGCATATAAAATATCAAATGCAAGTGAAGATTTACCTGACCCGCTGAGGCCTGTAATGACAACAAGCTTATCCCTGGGAATAGTAATGTCCAGGTTTTTTAAATTATGCTCTCTTGCTCCTTTTATAACTATTTTGTCAAGCGCCATGGTTAATCATATCTGTGTCCTCTGCTTTTTGTCAATTCGATATCATCATCTTTTGGATTAAGAGGATGTAAAACGCTGGCTTGTTCATACTTTTTAAGCAATTCCAAAGCAGCCTCATATTCAGCATTGCAAAAGACATACTCATCCTACACCAGACATAGGTTTTATCATCGATGTGGAAAAATACTTTGAGAATTCTATTCCATCAGATGATCAATATATTGTTGACCAGCCTTTTTTTATAGGGTAATTTCAAAAAATAAATAAAAAAATGATGTGAAAAGTTCGCTTAAAAAAATATTTTAACTTCTAATTGCATGCAGATAAACTTCTATAAAATTTACGCGGAAAATCAGGGAAACGATCCACTCTGTTTTCATCCGGTTTCAATTTTTCTTATTTTAACATCCATCAATCTTACATTGGGTCAATCCCAAAGTTAGTTGAAAACATATAGAAGCGACTCAAGTTTTTTTCTT
>CBDUII010000176.1:0-5928 GCA_965367285.1 uncultured bacterium | reverse complement strand
ACGGCTGGCAGAAAGTAAAAGATGGTGTTACGTCTGTTTCAGAAATTTACCGGGTTACATTGGAAGAGGAAATATAAACTATGCCTGTTTTCGCTTATCAAGCAACAGATCGGTATGGAAAGCTCGTCAAAGGGAAAATTGAGGCTGTGGAAAAACAGCAGGCTGTTACAGCTTTGCAAAAGCAGAACATTTTACCGATTCAGATTAAACAGGAAAAAGGGATTTGGATAGCTTTCTACAATCTGTCGTTTTCCAATCCATTTAAAGAGGCCGGCAATAATGATATAATGATGTTCACCCGGCAGCTATCAACACTGTTAATATCTGGGATCACCCTGGATCAAAGCTTGTTTATCTTAATCGATCTCACGGAAAAAGAAAAATTCAGAGATATTATAAAGACTGTCAGGGAAAAGGTGCATGGCGGCAGTACATTTGCCGATGCCCTTACTAAGTACCCAAAAATATTTACGAGGCTCTTTATAAACATGGTCAGGGTTGGAGAAACCGGAGGAGTTTTAGGTGAAGTTACCGAGAGGTTATCTGATTTTTTGGAAAAAACTCAAAAGCTAAAACAAAACATACAATCTGCCATGATTTATCCGGCATTGTTAGCATTAATTGGTGGTTCAGCCGTAATTGTATTAATGATTTTTGTTATTCCAAAATTCGCAACAATTTTTTCAGACCTTGGGCAAACTATTCCTCTCCCCGCCGCAGTTTTAATAGGCGTCAGCTCTTTTCTCTCTAACTACTGGTGGATCATTCTTTTTTTTATCATCCTTGCCTCCTATATGGGATGGCATTATATTAAAAGTCCACAAGGCAAATTTAAGTGGGACACCTGGATATTGAAAGTCCCTTATATAGGCAGTTTAGTAAGGAAAATAGAGATATCCAGATTTTGCAGAACTTTGGGGACTCTAATTAAAAGCGGTGTCCCGATTTTGCAGAGTCTATTAATAGTTAAAGAGGTTATTAATAATGAGACCATTTCTCAATCTCTTGAGAAGATACATTCTGGAGTGAAAGTGGGAAAAGGAATTTCAGGACCTCTTAAAGAGAGTAATTCTCTTCCTCCTCTTGCCATCCACATGATTTCTATTGGAGAGGAAACAGGGAATCTTGAGAACATGTTATTCAAAGTCTCTGATATATATGATGATGAGATAGAAGTTTCAATTAAAAATATTATTGCTTTGATAGGACCTGTTTTGATACTCTTCATGGCTTGCATCGTAGGTTTTATAGTTCTTTCCTTGCTGACAGCAATATTTAGTATTAATGAAATACCTTTCTAAACAATCTCCCTCTGGTTACAGTTTAATTGAGTTAATTGTTGTGCTGGTATTAATAGGGATACTCTCAGCAGTCGCAACGCCTCTATTAATATCATCCATTATGAAAACAAAGCTCAAAACTTCAGCGAAAGAATTAGCTACATCATTTCGTTACGCGAGAAGCCAGGCAATAAGCACTAAAAAACCACATTATTTGTATGTAGACTTAGACAATTCTTCATATTGGATTTTGTCAGACGTTGAAAATGTGGAAAGCGAGGACTCCTTTGATGCTGAAAACGCTCGTGAGGCCGCTACCAATATTCGAAGCATCTCAAAAGAAATTATAATAAAAAAAGTCGAGGCAGGATTATCTACTATAGAAGAAGGCATTATTGAAATTCCATTTTACCCTCAAGGAAATACCATTGATGTAATAGTGTATTTAGAAAAAAGAAACGGATCGAACTCAGATCGAAATTATGAAATCCATCTTGACGAAATTACTGGCAGGGTTAAAATTGTAAAAATGTAACGGCGTACAGGTCTTTGCGCAAAGTATAAAGTTACCAAGTAGTAAAATGAAAGTAAAAAATATGAATTCTTTAGTCTTTTTACAGAGATTTACGAAAAACTTAAAAACAAACGTGGGAAACAAATTGTTCAGGAGAGGTTTGAAGCCCTCGCTATATCATCAAAGGGGATTTACATTAATCGAGGTCATAGTCTCCCTGGCTATTATGGGCATCAGTATTGTTACAATTTTACAGCTATTTGCAGGTGGATTACGTTCAATAAAAGTTTCAGATGATTACCTGAGAGCAGCGATACTTGCTCAAAATAAAATGAATGAACTTAAATCTAAATTCAACATTTTTATTAATCAAGAGGGTGTGTTTGAGCAAGACGACCGCTATCACTGGTCACTTTCAGTGGAAAATTATGATCTTTCAGGATTACATCCCCAATTTGAAAATCTAAAAGACGAGAATATAGAAAAATCTATTTTTGTTGATAAAGTAAGGTTAAAAGTGTTTTGGAACACTGAGCATGGGCAACGTGAGATGGAACTTGTTACATTAAAAACTTCGGCCACGGTAAGTCCTTCATCAAAAGATTTCTTGCTGGGCAAATACCCGGAATCACTTATTGCTTCAAGGGGTATACAATTTGGTGGGCAGAATCTCCCGAGCGGTCAATCAGGAAATGAGTATACTCAACTTGATATTAGCGGCGTAAAATCGATTGTAAAGAGGTACATTTCCGGTGCGGAGACGAAGGCAAATATAAGCGGAAATTGAAATAGTTAATTTTTAGATAGAACTTCCTGTGAAAAAAAAAACTGATAGATATTTTAAGACCCTCTTTAACGACAAAGAATATGGCTTCACGCTTCTGGAACTGATTGTAACTTTAACTATATTAACTATCATCATAGTTTTGGCTTTTGGAGCATTCCACCTTGGAATCAAAGCATGGGAAACAGGGGATGAAAGAATGGATTTTTTTTACAGGATGAAATACCTGGTGGATGTGATGGGAAAAGAGATTGGCTCTGGTTATCCTTACTATTTCCGGCAGGATAATGAAGAGGAAGATAAAATACTTGCATTCGAGGGACAACCGGATCTTATCAGCTTTATATCAGCCGCAAAGAACAGTGATCGTTCCTTCCAGGCGGGTGAACTGCGTAAGGTTTCTTTTTATTTCGAAGAAGACAAAAAGCTACTGATAATGACGGAAGAAATTATTCTATCTTATCAACCTTTCAACAAGACCAATAAGAAAAAAATCAGATCTGTCATACTATCAAAAGATGTCAGTGACCTTAAATTCAGGTATTATATACCTAAAAATAGTGCCGATCGTGATATTGAAGATGATGGAGAATGGATATCAAATTTCTCCTCAAATAAAAAAGATATAAATAATGAAACTTTACCGAGAGCTGTCGAAGTAACTATAGTTATACAAACACAAAAGAAAGGAATCAACGAAAAAATTGAAACATTTTATCTGCCACCTTTTATAATTTTATTAAACGCAGGAATGGAATTTAGATTTTCTAACATGGAATAATAAATGGCATTGACAAATAAACAATTTAGCGATCAAAACCATCTTTTGCATAGACGCAAATGCGGAGAATCACGTTCCCAATCCAGCTTTTTCAAACCACAAAAGATTTTTGTGCCTTTGCAAGACAACTCGCACATTAGATTATATTTCTACAAATTATTTTATCCCGAAAAAGGTATTGCGTTGATGATGACGCTCTGGATCATGGTTCTATTAATTGCCATTGCGACGGAGTTTACCCACGCAACCAGAACAGAAATTAATACTACAAAAAACTTTAAAGAAGAAATCGAAAGCTATTACCTTGCTCAAGCAGGGATAAACCTTGCAATTACAGAAATTCTTCAAGACGCAGAATTTCATACTCTTGATGAAGAGGGGGAGATTGTATTTGGTAGAAAGAACTTTGAAAAAACCCTCAAGGATACAGAAAATCAAACCGTTAAGAACATAGAGGAGGATGCATCCGATAGAAAAAGTGTTGCGAAACTAATTAGCTCAAAAAATAGAAAAAACATTACATTAGGGAAGGGCTGGTTTTCTTATTCGGTTAAGGATGTTAATGGAAAACTGAATTTAAATATTATCCCCAGAAATACCATTATAAAAATACTTGAGCAGTCTGGAATGGGGGCAGGAAGCCTTAGAGATACTATTGCCGATTCAGTATTGGACTGGCGTGATAAAGACGACTTGCATCGCTTTAATGGCGCTGAGGATGATTATTATCTTAAATTGTCTCCTCCCTATGAATGTAAAGACGATTTCTTTGACTCTGTTGAAGAACTGATCTGGGTAAAAGGTATGACTAAGGAAATTTTATATGGAACAGAAAATACGCAAAAAAACAAAAAATCGGGTCAAAAATTTCTGGGGATTTACGATTTGCTAACAGTTCAGAATATCGAATTTATAAATCCTAATACCGTTGATGAAAAAGTACTGGAGATTTTGTTCCCCTCCGATCAAGTTGAAGCAATTCCTTTTGCAAGAAAGGAAAACGGGAAATACGATAATTCTAAATCAAGTCATTTTATTGTTGAATCCACGGGTTTTTTAAATAATAGTCCTATAAAAAGAACTATAAAAGCCACATTTGAAAAAATTGGTCATGGAATCCAATCACTCGTACTTACAAAATATTGGAATGATAACAAAATAAGGTAATTCATGAAGCAAATATATTTTGAAAAATCTATTGGTATTGATTTCCAAAAAGAAATGACTTCTATAGCCTTATTAGGAAAAACTTTACGAGGCATGGAACTGCTTGACTATCATATCTGGCAAAACGGTTCAAACGGGTCAGAAGAATCAGAAAGCCAATTCATAGCAAATTTAAATGATTTTATGAAAAGAAACGGTCTAAAAAACATCAGAGGAGCTTTTTGTTTTCCAAGACATGATATTATTCTGAAATATATAGATATCCCAACTCCTAAAAAAGAAAATATTAAAGATATTTTAGAATATGAAATTGAAAGACATGTGCCTTTAAATAAAAATGAGATTTATTATGACTTCCAAATTATAAAACAAAGAGAAGAAAATTTGTATAATATTCTAATTGCTGTTTCCAGAAAATCTCAGGTTGATCACTACATTAATCTTCTGCAAGAGGTCTTCATAATTCCTTCACTGGTTAGTTTGTCTACTGCGTCAAATTTTAACCTGCTTTCTTTTATTGACTATGACCGGAAAATTCTTAATGCAGTTATTGAAATAAGTTTCAGGGGTGTTAACATCTCTTTTATTTTAGATGGCTCGGTTATTTATACGAGAAGTATACCATCATCGGGGAATGATGCCTGGAAAAAATTCCTTTTGGAAAAAATTGTGTCGAACATCACATTAAAAACTGCTGCTGAGAATTTTACGGAATTCTTAAGTAGAGAAATTAATTTGTCCCTTGCCAGTTGCCGGGAAATTGCTTCAGAACAAGCTATAGATTGTTTTTATCTAAGTGGTGGTGGATTGTTGACCGTGCCTGTAAAAAATCATTTGGAACAGAGGGTAACAGGAAAAGTCCACATATTGGACCCCCTGATTAAATTTCAAAACAAGAATTATGATATTTCCGAAAAGGACAGAAATTTTCTTGTTAATGCAATTGGCGCGGGCATTCAGAATCACATAAAAAGTGAGTTTTATATAAATTTTCTACCTGAAGCGCTTAAGAAATATGCGCGGGACCATAGCTTAAAGACAATGTTGATCCTTTCGGGTATTTTTATATTTGTACTTTTTATAACTTTTGCAAGCGTTTTTTTTAAAGGACATTTAACTTTAAATAAAATTGAAAATGAAATGAAAAAAATTAAAAAGGAGGTTATAATAGCCGATAATTTTGAGCGGGAGTTTGAACAAATAGACCGTCAAAAACTTTTTCTTCAAAAGATACAAAAGAGTAATCCAAGCCGATTGAAAATTTTAAAAGAATTAACGACAATACTTCCTTCTGACGTATGGTTGCAAAATTTGGCGATAAAACAAGATGCCGTTGAGGTTGCAGGAACTGCAGATTCAACATCAAAGCTTGTTCCTCTTTTAGAGCAATCGGATATTTTCA
>CBDUII010000175.1:0-5946 GCA_965367285.1 uncultured bacterium | reverse complement strand
ATCGCAGAGAGAATTAAAATAATGATTTTTCTCAGCGTTCTCCGCGAACTCAGCGGTGATAAATATTTCAATAAGTTAGATGTAAAACTTTGTTAAAAAAACACGGGTTTGCAAGATTGAGGAGGCTATGAAAGATGCTTCTTACTATTCGAGTTTTTCCGTTTTTGAAATCATCCAGAAAATAGCGCCAAGAACAGCTAAGGAAGAAATCAGGAATATCTTGGCAGTGTCTTCATTACTCTCCAAAGAAGCTATTAGGATTTTCCTTATAATTGCCACCATGGCAACGCTGACAAATATCTTGATCGAAAACTTGCCCCCTTTAAGGTGATCCACTTCCGTATCCACAAGCTCGATCACCACCCAGAGCATTAATAAACTTCCGAGTGAAGCGAGAAGACCTCTCTCGATGTTGCCGGTAAAAAGATGGGTTAAGTCATAACCGAAAAGGCCAAGAACTGTAAGTCCCAGGAGAACAAGTCCTATCAAGAGAACAAGATTCAATCCATAGGAAAACCTTTTGGCGAAATTGATCAGCTTGCCTTCCGCTTTTTTCGATATGAAGAAGATGTTTTTCTCTTCCTGGATATAGGAGCTCGTTAATATGTCCAGGTTCATATCCAGGATTTTGCCTAAAGAAACTATCATGTCCGACCTTTTCCCGGTCTCCGGCACCTCATTCATTATAATTTCTATGCAGTAATTTCTGATAAAGCTGATGGAGACATTGACATAATGTGAAGGAAGGTCGACCTTTACGTGCATGTAGCCTATTTTTTCGAGGTAGTAGAGATAGTCGTCATCAAAGGGTCCACTGAAGAGCTTTAAAAACCATTCCTTCATGGCTTCCCTGTGTTTTTTGATAATTTTATCGTCTTTGAGATACTTTGACGCGTTCTTAAACTTCTTTATTTTGCCGTAGAATTCGTCCGCAAAGTCGCCGGTGTGCTTTTCCATGATGGATGCCAACCTCACAAGTACCTTTGCATCCCATTCCGTAAAGGAATAATTTTCTTTGATCCTGTTAATCGCTAAAACCAAAATCTATGTCCTTATGGAGGTTTAATACAGTTTGTGTCGTTAAAAGCTGTATCACTTTCTAAAACTGGCTAATTAAAGCATAAGATGCTATGCAATTCAATTTTTTCTTTCTCGCTCAATCCTCACACTTTATTAAAGATTTATTTTGTGTTAGTCTTTCTGTGTTGCAAACCTGCAGTATTGTGTTTTTTTAGGCGGTGTTTAGCTGTGCTTTTTTTAGGCACTGTTTAGTTGCAGTTTGTTTTTTACTTTTACTGCAACTTATGCAAAGCTTAGTTCTTGTTTTCTACAGTGCCTTATGCAAGGCTTAACAAAGTTTTTTTGCGTCCCGGAGCGGTAACTCTATTTGGTTGCGGCCCCTGGCCGCGCTGTGCTATGAAGATTGCTGTTCAAGAAATCCGGCTTAACCAGTACAAACTTTTTCGCAGAGGAAAAGTAAGAGACGTCTATGATCTGGATGATAAAATACTCCTGGTCGCCACAGATCGAATATCTGCTTTTGACGTCATAATGCCCAACGGCATTCCGGACAAAGGAAAAATCCTAACGCAGATGTCCTCATTCTGGTTTGAGCAGACCTCTGATATTGTTGAAAACCATGTTATCAGTTGCGATATCAATGACTTCCCATCTGAATTACAGGACGCGACAGCTATAATAAAGAACAGGTCCATGCTGGCAAAAAAAACCAACGCACTGGAAGTGGAATGCATTGTCAGAGGTTATATCTCAGGTTCCGGCTGGAAAGATTATCAAAAAGCCGGCTCCATCTGTGGTATTACCATGCCGGATAGTTTGAAAGAATCATCAAAACTTATTGAGCCTGTTTTTACTCCTTCCACAAAAGCATCATCAGGTCATGACGTAAATATATCAATCTCAGAAGTAGAAAACCGGTTAGGAAAGGAACTGACGAAAAGCCTGAAGGAAAAATCATTCCTGATCTATCAAAAGGCTTATGAAAAAGCATATAAGGTGGGAATTATTATAGCTGACACAAAATTTGAATTTGGTCTCATAAATGATAAGTTGATTCTTATTGATGAAATTTTAACACCTGATTCATCCAGGTTCTGGCCCCTCGATGACTATGAAGAGGGGAGGGCTCAGAAAAGTTATGACAAACAGTATGTAAGGGACTATCTTGAAACACTGGATTGGAATAAAAAACCTCCGGCGCCTGAACTGCCGGAAGAAATTGTTGATAATACACGGTCAAAGTACCTGGAAGCTTTTCGATTAATAACCGGTAATGAGCCTGATTTGACATGACAGATTTTAAAGGAAAAGATATCCTCTCGGCCAAGCAGTTCAGTAAAGAAGAGCTGGAATATATATTTAAGGTTGCTTCAAAGATGGAGCCGATTGCTAAAGGAGAGGAAAAATCCGATTTACTTAATAATAAATATTTAGCCACTCTATTTTTTGAGGCGAGTACAAGGACACGGTTGAGCTTTGAAATCGCTATGCTCAGGTTAGGCGGAAATATTATAAACTCAACTGGTATTCCTTTTTCATCAATTATTAAAGGAGAAACACTGCACGACACGGCAAAGGTTGTTGCCAATTTTGTTGATGTTATAGCTATAAGGCATCCGGAGATAGGGTCCGCGGAGCAGGCGGCCCGGGCGTCTGATAAGCCGGTTATTAACGCTGGCGACGGTCCCGGCCAGCACCCCACTCAGGCGCTTCTTGATCTGTACACCATCAAAAAAGAAAAAGGAAAAATTGATAACCTTACCGTTGCCATGGTGGGGGATTTAAAATTCGGACGTACTATCCATTCATTAGCTTATCTCCTCGCTCATTATGATG
Organism: uncultured bacterium; assembly: GCA_965367285.1. Taxonomy (GTDB): domain Bacteria; phylum Nitrospinota; class Nitrospinia; order CAJXCL01; family CAJXCL01; genus CAJXCL01. The sequence goes on along the minus strand of CBDUII010000175.1, from coordinate 3,090 downwards.
TTACAATCTACTTTATTTCCCCGGAAATTTTAAAAATACCGGAAGATGAGAAGACCTTTCTAAAAGATCAAGGAATTAATTTTAAAGAAACAGACGACTTGAGATCGGTTTTGCCTGAATTAGATGTTTTATACGACACCAGAATTCAGCAGGAACGGTTTAAAGACCTGACGGAATATGAGCGGGTTAAAAACTGCTATATTATTAATAAAAAGCTTTTAGGAAAAGCAAAAAAGGACATAACAATAATGCATCCGCTTCCGAGGCTGGAAGAAATTTCTGCTGAAGTGGATTCCCTTCCTAATGCCGCATATTTCCGACAAACCTTTTACGGCGTTCCAATCAGAATGGCCCTCCTTGCCCTTGTACTGGGAAAAGAAATATAGAAGTAATTTCCTTCTACCGGAAATGTTTACGAAAAATCTGGCTGAATGCTCCGACTTTTAGTCGGAGATGAAAACCAGCCATTATAAAGAAATATGATTCTTTATAGGAAGCCTCGACCTTTGGTCGGGGAGCTTCACTCAGTCTCACAAAAATTTTAGAAGAAGATATGCTTTACATTCAAAAAATGAGGACAATAAAAGAGAGAGGATTATAATTGAAGCTCCCTGCGGCAAAGCTGAGCTTAGCTCTGCAAGCCGCAGGGAATCTTCAGTGGAGAGTATGATTTTTTTAAGTTCGCTCTCTAACCTCGCCGCAAGCAGCGGGGAATGCGTTCGCTAAACACTTTCAAGTTTTTAAGAGGGAATATCCCTTAAAACCCTTTAAATATATATGCCGAGGGTACGGCATACAACATGAGGTACACGGACAAAAAATTTTCCAAGTACATCATCGCAGACTTTAAAATAGCGGTTTAGCGCTTATAAATCCAGTGGCAAAATTCTTTCCATTTTGAAAAAGTCATTATTAGATTCCACCCCGATTTATCTTAATGCCGAGACTTGAACGTCAAGCTTTGCTGGCTGCTGTCAACGTTACAAATAACGGTGCTTCACAGATAGAGAGGAAAAATTAAAGAACATCTTATGTTCTAAAAATCGCCTGAGATCGGACGCCAGGCTTCTACCAATCGGCCCCTTTGTCTTATCTCGCCTCCTGAGTCAGAATATATTTCCGCATCATATGGCAAACGTTGTACCTCTATAGCTTCATCTTCCGGTAACTGAACAATATAGCTACTTTTCTGAAATTTTTTTAGAATTTTTTAGTAAAGGTTTACCCTTTAAAATATCCTTAAGTTTATCGGCAATATCAGGGCGGTGGTATTCCACATAAAATATAACATTCTTCAACATGCTCTCACTTAAAGCATTTTCAGGATACGTCGAGCTTTTTTCTTTCATTGGTCTACTTTCTATAAACATCTTTTCGATGTCTTGCCCGGTAAATTGTAATAGTCTTTTCTTTTTTATCAACGGTGTAGACAACTCTATAGTCTCCAACACGTAGTCTGTATTTATTTTCGCCTTTGAGCTTTTTAGATTGTGGATAAGGACATGGTTGTCGTTTAAGAGATAAAATGGCGGTATCTATTTTTGGAAAATAAGAATCTGGTATGCGGTCTAATTCTTTTCTTGCGGATTTTTTAAGATTGAGATTATACACGCGGGTGAGATTTTCTTTTTTGGCTGTAAGCCTCGTAATCCTCTACCGGCTCATCTTTTCTGTCTTCTATAGTTTTCAGGTCGGACATCTCTTCAAGTAAATCCTCTACTCTGTTTAATTCTTTGATATCAATGACCGCTGCTATTTTATGCCCCTTATTGTCAGTGATATACTTTTTAACGTTAATAAGGTCTTTCTGTTTTAATGCAGTACTCATAAAGCCTCAATTTGTAAAGATAAAATAATTTCCATAAGTATGATTTTACCTCTCCTGAAATTTGCTGTCAATAAAATGAACAGGAACCACAGAGCGGCAAGTTGCCGCAACCAAATGGAGCTATCGCTCCGAACTGCTAAAAAAACACAATTTTTCGGTTTTGTAGTACAGATTACTTGGATTACTCTTAAAATTATTTATACCGGAATCTCAAGGAGAATCTTGTCATAGTTTACCGAAGGGGTTGACTTAGCCCGTCCCTCCGTTGTTTTCTTTAGCTCTATAAGCCCTACATCTTTTAGAAAATTTACATCATCAGATACATTTTTAATATTTCTTTTCAATTTTTTCGCGAGTTCATATATTGAGGAAGGATGTTGTTTTTTTATCGTTTTTAAAATCCTTAAACGTTCTTCTGTAAATACCTTCCTCATAACCTCGATATTATCAAAGTATATTCCTTCATGTTTTTTTATTTTTTTACCTTTTTCAAGTTTTTTCCAAACCTCTTTGATTTCTCCTAATAGTTCTTCATCAGACTTTATAGCTATTTTAATGTTTTTGACCTTCATTGTTTGCCCTCCCTTAATCGTTTAATATCTCTTTTGAAATCTTTCCAGAGTTTTTCCAGACTTTCAAATTTATAGGCGGATTCTTTTCCCCTGAAATGTCTGTGGTCTCCCTTATCCTCCGAGTTATCATATCCAATAACCCTCTCACCGTCCAAAATATATGCAAACGAATACTTAAGACCATGTGGTTTGTCCGTGGTTACTAAAACCTGCCATATTCTGATTTCATGAAATGAGCCGTCTGCCTCGTATTTTTTTATCGAGTAAACAAGTTTTCCCTTCATGGTAGGTCTATCATACCAGATATGCTTTTAAAAAGTCAATTATTGAATTAGAAGGATAATAAGAGGGATAAAAAAGGTTTGAGTCTGATTGAATCAAATTTTAAGTGGAATTATTTTTTTTAATAGCCATGCTTCCATGATGAAAGTCATGAGCGGAGAGCATCAGCAGATTTGTGGGAGTCCTTCCCAGCGCCCATATTTATACCTATGATTTAAGGCCTGGACGTATCCATCCTTTTTTCAGCCAGTCAGCTCGATAGCGTGGTCCCGGCCAGCACCCCACCCAGGCGGTCATTAACAAAACTGTTCTTGTGCCCATGGTTTGAAGAAAGCTTATAGTTCAAGAGGGTGTGCCGAGGGCCGGAATCGAACCGGCACAGCGCTAAGCGCCGAGGGATTTTAAGTC
>CBDUII010000174.1:0-5958 GCA_965367285.1 uncultured bacterium | reverse complement strand
AATTTACATAAATCCTCTATTCTGGGGGGATCATGGCTATTCGGGAACTGCTGACGTTTTGAACTGTCTCAAAAGATTTCACTTCATTTTGTTTCATACGGCTGATACTGGTCGTTATACAGGAAAAATACATTAACAAAATTTGTAATTTGAACACTTCAGTTGAGGAACATGATATAACTCAAGCAAACCGAACCGCCGTTATACGTGATCCGTATGTCCGGTGGTGTGGGAGGAGAAGAGTCGTGAAGTTTTTCCCTGTCCCGATTGGCAAGCAAATAACGACAGACCCTTTTATATGGCTATACAAGCGAACATTTGTTTGATACTATAAAATTTTACCGAATTATACATGAATAAGCCGCAACCTTTTCAGGTTGCTTTATTTATGTGAAAATTAATTTGTGGCAGGCCAAAGACCGCGGGTGTCGGAAATTTTCTAACTTGAATAATTAAACCATCAAAAAGGATCGGAAAAATGATAATAGTTATGGAAGAAAATGCAACTCAAAAACACATAGATGAAGTAGTAAAAAAAATAGAGGGACTGGGTTACTCACCCCATATCATTAAAGGAGTAGAACGAACCATAATAGGAGCGGTGGGAGACGAGCGTGGAAAAGAGAGGCTTCAATCGTTGGAGTCAATGGCTGGAGTGGAAAGCGTTGTTCCAATTCTAAAATCCTATAAGTTAGCCAGCCGGCAGGTAAGAACAGAGGGGAGCATTATATCGATTAATGAAAGTGTTAAAGTAGGTTCAAAAGAATTTATTGTTATGGCAGGCCCCTGTTCTGTAGAGAGTGAAAAACAAATTGTTGAAACAGCTAAAGCTGTAAAGGCATCGGGAGCTAAAATCTTAAGAGGAGGAGCGTTTAAACCCCGGACATCCCCTTACAGTTTCCAGGGGTTGGAAGAAGAAGGCTTGAAACTTCTGGCCCTGGCCAGGGAGGAAACAGGACTTTCTTTTGTTACTGAAGTAATGAACCCCAGAGAAGTGGAACTGGTTGCAAAGTATACTGATGTTCTTCAAATAGGCGCTAGAAATATTCAAAATTTTTCTTTACTGAAAGAAATTGGACGGGTAAAAAAACCAATCCTCCTTAAAAGAGGCATGATGACAACTATTCAGGAGTTTTTAATGTCCGCAGAATATATTATGTCGGAGGGAAACCACCAGGTAATTTTATGTGAGCGGGGAATAAGGACTTTTGAGACGGCAACTCGAAACACGCTCGACATTAGTTGTATCCCGGTTCTCAAAAATGAAACTCACTTGCCGATTATTGTTGACCCAAGTCATGCGACCGGTCATTGGCAATTTATAAATCCCATGAGTAAGGCGAGTGTGGCCGCGGGGGCTGACGGCCTTATGATAGAAGTACACATAAAACCGGAAGAATCATATTCTGACGGAACTCAAACTCTTAAACCGTCCAAATTTGATAGATTAATGAAAGAACTTCGTCCATTTGTAGAAGCTGCCGGTAGAACTTTATAGAGACTGCAAACAGATATGTCTTTAAAACTAAATAATCTTGACAAGAAACAACTTATATCTTATCTTAAGAGGTTGTATTAAATTCTCTTGGGGTGAAATTTTAGGCTTTAGTAAATTAAAATGAAAACATTTTCCGCTAAAAAAGAACAAATAGAGCCAAAGTGGTATATGATTGACGCGAACGGGGAAATTCTTGGCAGGCTTGCCGTTAAGGTTGCAACAATAATTCGCGGCAAAAATAAACCTACTTTTACCCCACATGTGGATACCGGTGATTATGTTGTCATCGTGAATGCCGGAAAAGTAAGACTGACAGGCAACAAACTAAAAGATAAAATTTATTATCGTCATACCGGATATCCGGGAGGCATTCGTAAAATTTCCGCTGAAAAATTGCTTCAAAAGAAGCCGGAAGAGGTCTTAAAAAAAGCAATTAAAGGAATGCTGCCCAAAAATTCGCTGGGCAGAAAAATATTAAAAAAAGCTAAAATATATGCTTCTGCTGATCATCCCCACGAGGCTCAACAGCCGGAAGTTCTGGCTTTAAATTAGTTGTCAGTTGAACGCTAATTGCGATTTGTCGTTAATCCCACACAGTGGGTTTAATTCCCCGACGTTCTACGTCGAAAAAATTGATAAAGTTGTTTTAGATACCCCGATGCTCTGCGTCGGGGAGTATGTCATTTTAAAAAAAGGAGTGTAATGGAAGAAAAATATTACGCAACAGGGAAAAGAAAAACCTCGGTGGCTCGTGTCTGGCTCCAGCAGGGAGACGGCCATATTACTGTTAACAAAAAAGCCCTTGCCGATTACTTCGCGAGGGACGCCCATATATGCACCACGAAAGAACCTTTAACAATTACTAATGTTGTTAAGCGTTATGATGTTTTTGCCACGGTAAAAGGTGGTGGGCATTCCGGACAGGCAGGCGCATTGATGCAGGGTATTACTAAAGCGTTACTTCACTCCGATCCAAGCTTACGTCTTATCTTAAAGAGAGCCGGTTTACTAACCCGGGATTCCAGGATCAAGGAAAGAAAGAAATACGGCCAAAAAGGGGCAAGGAAAAGATTCCAGTTTTCCAAAAGATAGGTTTTTGCATTATTTTTTTACCCACCTGATTTTTTTAAATATATAGCCGTGTTTCTATTTGCTCCCAAAGATAATTTCCTGATTGTTTTTTTCAAAAGGTCAATTCAATGAAAAATAATATTCTTGACGGGAAAGCTGTCTCCACAGCTATAAAAAAAGAAATAGCAGAAAAAATTAAATCTCTTAATACCAGTTCCGGTCTCCTTCCCGGTCTTGCTGTCGTCCAGGTGGGAGATAACCCCGCTTCCTCGATTTATGTGCGCAACAAAAAAAAGGCCTGCGATCAGGCCGGTATCAAGTCCTTTGAACATCATCTAAATGATAATACATCAGAGGAAGAACTTTTAAAATTAATCAAACAATTAAATAAGAGCGCGGATATACACGGTATTTTAGTCCAGCTCCCTCTTCCTTCCCATATCCGGGAGTACGTTGTTCTGGAAGCAATTCACCCTGAGAAGGATGTAGATGGTTTTCATCCTTATAATGTAGGGAAGCTCATGGTTGGTAAAGGGTTACTTCTCCCCTGTACTCCAGCGGGCATCATTGAACTTTTAGAGAGAAGCGAGGTAAAAATTGAAGGGAAAAAAGCAGTCATCCTTGGGAGAAGCAATATTGTCGGAAAACCTCTTGCCATCATGCTTCTCCAAAAAAACGCTACTGTTACCATATGCCATTCAAAAACAAAAGACCTTCAAGATATTACAAAGCGGGCTGATATTTTAGTGGCTGCTATTGGATCACCTGGGTTTGTTAAAGAAGATATGGTAAAGGAAGGGGCGATTGTTATTGATGTAGGTATTAACCGTATAGATAAAAAGCTTGTCGGCGATGTGGATTTTGATAAAGTGTCACAAAAAGCTTCTTTAATAACGCCCGTTCCAGGAGGAATTGGCCCTATGACTATAGCTTTGCTCATGAAAAACGGGTTGACCGCGTTTAAGACGCAGATGAATTTGTAAGATACGTTAAAAACATAACTTTGAAATTCCGATACTATATTAAATCTAAGCCATGAACAATGGTGCTATAACTCCTGTCGAAGAGCATCCTGAGAGCCCAGAGCGGCAAGTCTACACTGTTACTGAAATAACCCGCGCTATCAAGTTTTCTCTTGAAACTGAATTCCCCCATGTTTGGATTGAAGGAGAGATTTCCAACCTTAGAATTCCATCGTCAGGCCATATGTACATGACAATTAAGGATGAAGAAAGCCAGATCAAAGTGGTGATGTTCAGATCCAGCAAATCCAAATTGAAGTTTGAGCCTAAAGATGGGGACCAAATCATTATTAGAGGAAAAATAACGGTTTATGAACCCCGGGGTGAATATCAAATTGTAATCGATTACATGGAGCCAAAAGGAATTGGCGCTCTTCAGTTGGCGTTTCAGCAATTAAAAGAAAAGCTGTTAAAAGAAGGGTTATTTGATGAAGAGCTAAAAAAGAGCATTCCACTTTTGCCGCAGAAAATAGGTATTGTGACTTCTCCAACAGGAGCAGCCATACGTGATATTTTGAATATCATAGACCGCCGTTTTTCCAATGTGCGTGTTCTGATTGTCCCTGTAAGAGTTCAGGGAGAAGGGGCAGCGCGGGAAATAGCCGCTGCTGTCAAAGATTTAAATCAAATTAAAGATGTCGACGTTATCATTGTTGGAAGAGGCGGGGGGTCCATAGAAGATCTCTGGGCTTTCAATGAAGAGATAGTTGCCAGGGCTATTTTTAAATCAGAGATTCCTGTTATTTCCGCGGTGGGCCATGAAATTGACTTTACCATCTCAGACTTTGTGGCGGATTTAAGAGCGCCCACCCCTTCGGCTGCCGCGGAACTTGTAGTCAGAGATAAAAATAACCTCCTGGAAAATATTGTCGCGTTAAACAAAAGACTCCTGGGAACCATCCGTGGCGCTTTATCTGAATCGAAAATTCAACTAAAAAACCTGGTATCTCGAAAAGTTCTGCGGGATCCGCTGACCCCTATTCACGAAAAGCAGCAGAGGTTGGATGAGATTACCTTGAGAATGGAAAGAGCGATAAAGAATTTCCTGCAAACGCAAAAAGAACAAGCCCGGGCAAACAAAAAGCATCTTTTTCTTCTCAATCCTCTAAATAAGATAAAACAACACAGGGCATTACTAACAGAAGTAGAAAAAAAATTAAACTCTCAAATGAACTTTACTTTGAGCATATTGCGTAATACACTCAATGCGGCCATGAAGCGTCTGGATTCCGTAAGTCCTTTATCCGTTCTGAAAAGAGGTTATGCTATTTGCCGTACCTATCCGGAGGAAAAACTTTTAAAGGATTCCAGAAAGGTGTCAATCGGAGAACTGGTTAAAGTGCAACTGTCAAAAGGAAATTTGTTGTGTAATATAAAAGACAGGGAAAATGAAGAATAAACCGGGGAGTATAATATTTAATATCTTTTCATTTTAATAATTTTTTGATATATTAATCAATAGTTTTGTCCGGAAAAATTAAATGGCAGGATTAACCTTTGAAAAAGCTCTGAAAAGACTTGAGGAAATTGTGGAAGAATTAGAAAACAGTGACCTCGATATCGACAGATCGTTAAAGATTTTTGAAGAAGGTGTTAAGTTATCCCGGTTTTGCGCTAAAAAACTGGACGAGGCGGAAAAGAAAATCGAACTTCTTATCAAAGGAGAAAAAGGAGAATTTATTACCGAACTCTTCTCCCCTCCAAAAACAGAAAATGATTAATGGGCAAAAAGCGATTGGATTCTCTTCTTGTTGAAAGGCAGCTAACTAACAGTAGAGAAGAGGCAAAAAGGTTTATCCTTGCTGGGAAAGCGTTTGTAAATGGAGTCGCTGTATCCAAGGCGGGTTCATTAATTAATGAAGAATCCAATATTGAATTAAAAAACAAGGGACTGCCATTTGTCAGCCGTGGCGGATTGAAACTTGCCGGAGCTCTTAAAGATTTTAATTTGACGGTTAAAGGATTAACCGCGCTGGATGTGGGCGCTTCAACAGGGGGATTTACCGACTGCCTCCTTCAAAATGGCGTTAAAAAAGTTTTTGCCGTTGATGTCGGATACGGTCAATTAGCGTGGAAAATAAGAAAAGACCCCAAGGTCATCACTATTGAAAAAAAAAATGCCCGGTACTTGACGGTCTCAGACCTTGGAGAAACAATAGATCTGGCAGTAGTTGATCTGTCTTTTATATCTGTCAAGCTGGTCCTTCCTGCAATAATATCGGTTCTTAAAAGAGAAGGGCGCATTATTGCGCTGATTAAACCGCCGTTTGAAGTGGGCAAAGGCGAAGTCGGCAAAGGCGGCATTGTCAGGGAGACAAAGAAGCACATTAAATTCTTAAATAATCTAAGCAGTTTCTCTAAAGACGG
>CBDUII010000173.1:0-5969 GCA_965367285.1 uncultured bacterium | reverse complement strand
CTGCTATGTCCGAATTGGAGCTCACCCGCCATTTACAAAAATTAGCTTCAAAAAATAACGGGGTCGAGCATAATTCTTCTTTCTTAGGCGCCGGATGTTACAGGCATTTCATCCCGAGTGTTATCAGCCATATTGCTTCGAGATCGGAATTTTACACTTCTTACACACCCTACCAGCCTGAAATAAGCCAGGGTACTTTGCAGGCTATCTTCGAGTTTCAATCGTTAATCTGTATGTTAACAGGAATGGATGTTGCCAACGCCTCCATGTATGACGGCGCCTCTTCGTTGGCTGAAGCAGCTTTGATGGCTTCACGTATTACAAAAAGAAAAGAACTTATAGTTTCTCATGCCATTCATCCGGATCATCGAAAGGTGTTGGATACTTACCTGACCCATCTTGATATAAAGATAAAAACAGCGCCTGTTACAAAAGAGGGTTTAACCGATTTAAGCTGGATTGAAAAAGAAATTAATGATCAATGTGCTTCTATAATCCTCCAGAGCCCAAATTTTTTTGGTATTATCGAAACCACAGAACTTTTTTCTGAAATCGCTCACAAAAACAACGCCCTTCAAATTGCAAGCATAGCAGAACCTGTTTCATTAGGCATTTTAAAACCTCCCGATGAAATGGGCGTGGATATTGTTACCGGTGAAGTACAGCCTCTTGGCATTCCCATGAATTTCGGAGGGCCCTCTTTAGGTCTTTTTGCAACGCGAGAGAAGTTTGTGCGAAGCATGCCCGGCAGATTGGTGGGGGAAACTGTTGATTCAGAAGGAAGGCGTGGTTATGTGTTGACACTCGCGACTCGAGAACAACATATTCGCAGGGAAAGGGCTACTTCTAATATTTGCACTAACCAGGGGCTCTGCGCCCTGATGGCAGCCGTTTATTTATCAACAATGGGTAAGATTGGGATGAAAAAAACCGCGGAACAAAATATCCAAAAAGCGAATTATGCCAAAAAAAAACTCTCTGAAATTAAAGGTGTTCAATTAAAATTTTCAGGGAAAATATTTAATGAATTTGTTATTAAAACAGAAAAATCTCCGGCAGAAATTAAAAGCCAATTACTCAAACATTCGATTATTGGCGGTCTTGATTTAGCAAAATATTATCCTGACTTGAAAAATTGTATGCTTTTTTGCGTGACCGAATATAACACAAGAGAAGAAATTGATAAAATGACAGATGTTATTGCAAAACATTATGAATAAACAGAAAGGGCTATCATGAAAGATGTCATCATAGTAGGCGCCGGGCCGGCAGGATTAGCCTGCGCTATTGAGGCAGCGCGAAAAAAATTGGATTACGTTGTTGTTGACCGCGGGTGTGTTGTCAATGCGATCTATAATTTCCCCAAAGACATAACTTTTTTTTCTACACCTGATTTGCTGGAAATTGGAGAAACCGCTTTTATTTCTGATAAATTCAGACCAAACTGCCGGGAAGTCCTTAATTACTACCTAAAAGTCGTTAAGCTCTTAAACCTCAAAATTAATACTTACGAAGAAGCAATTGGATTAGACTGCCATACCAGCAGGTTAACGGTTCACGCAAAAACTCATTCAGGAAGACATAAAGAATATCAAGCCCGAAAGGTAATACTGGCAACCGGTTATTACGACAATCCTAATATGCTGGAAATAAAAGGCGAAGACCTTCCCAAAGTGTCTCACTATTATATAGAAGCGCACCCTTACTATAATAAAGAAGTTGCTGTAATCGGCGGGAATAATTCCGCCGCGGAAGCAGCGTTAGAACTCTCCCACCATGGCGCCAGAGTAACGCTAATTCATAGAGAAAAAACATTGGGTAAAAAAATCAAATACTGGATTATGCCGGATATAAAAAAAATAATTGAAAAGAAACAGGTTAAAGCTATTTTCAATACTACTGTCCAGGAAATATCCGCGGAATATATTGTATTACGAACAAATGGAAAAAGAAGCAGGATAAAAAATGATTTTGTTTTTGCTATGACCGGTTATCGGCCGGATAGGAAATTGATGGGTGCATTCGGGATAAAATACAGTCCTAAAACGTTGGCTCCAAAACATAATCCCAAAACCCTTGAAACAAATATTAAAGGGGTTTATGTGGCAGGTTCGATTATTTCAGGTATCAATAACAACCGGGTGTTCATTGAAAACAGCCGCGATCATGGAAAAATAATTTTTAGGTAATTGTTTTTTTGTAACCACGAAGAACACGAATTAAAGTGGAAAAGATTTATCAGTAATAATTGTAAGTTCTCAATAAGTCGGGTAAGCCAGGGTTCCTATGTTTGTCATTCCCGAATGCTTTTATCGGGAATCCAAGGATCAGCTTGATTACTGGATTCCCGATAGGAACACTCGGGAATGACAGGAAGGGTGATTTCCTCAATTTTTTGAGATGTTACTAATAATTTGTGCTCTTAGTGGTTAAAAAAAGGTTTAGTGGTTAAATGTCTGAAAAAATAAACAACATTTATGGCACAAGTGGGTTGGTTTTTAATGAACCCTTGATTTTCGATCTCGGAACGGAAAATCGCGAGGCTTACTCCTTGCCAAAATTGGATGTGCCGGAAGAAAATATTGACGATCTGATTCCAGCGAATCAAAAAAGGGATGCTATCAAAGGATTTCCTGAGGTAAGCGAAGTCGGGGTTATCCGCCACTTCACCCGGTTATCTCAATGGAATTTTAGTGTGGATCATGGCTTTTATCCTCTCGGATCATGCACTATGAAATACAATCCAAAAATCAACGAAGATATCGCCCGAATACCCGCCTTTACAAATTCACATCCTTTCCAGCCTGATCAATTATCCCAGGGCAATTTACAAGTGATGTATGAACTGGCTAAAGACCTTGCCGAAATCAGCGGTATGGACCAGGTTTCATTGCAGCCTGCCGCTGGAGCCCAGGGAGAACTGGCTGGAATAATGATGATACGGGCCTATCACCAAAAACAGGGCAACCCGAGAAAAAAAGTCATGTTGCCGGATTCCGCGCATGGAACAAACCCTGCCACATCCACCCTTTCCGGTTATGAAGTAGTTTCTTTAAAGTCAAATGATCAAGGACTTTTAGATCCCGACGCTGTTAAACAGGCAATGGATGAAGACGTTGCCGCTCTCATGCTTACCAACCCAAATACACTCGGTCTTTTTGAAAAAGATATCTTAGAAATTACAAGGATTGTTCATGATAAAGGCGGCCTGGTTTATTGTGATGGAGCCAATCTGAATGCCCTCATGGGAATCAGCAAAATCGGGAATATGGGCGTTGATGTTATGCACTTTAACCTGCATAAAACTTTTTCAACTCCACATGGCGGCGGCGGACCTGGTTCAGGGCCGGTTGGGGTTAAGAAAAATCTTATACCATTTCTTCCTATACCGATTATCGATAAAAAAGACGACAAATATTTTCTCAATTATGATCATCCACAATCTATCGGAAAATTAAAAGGATTTTACGGCAATTTTTCTATTTTTCTCATGGCTTATGCTTATATTAAAACATTAGGAAAAGAAAATATCAGAAAAGTAAGTGAAATTGCTGTTTTGAACTCAAATTACATACGCAGCCGGCTGCAGGAGGATTTCCATTTACCTTATAAAAATCCCGGTCTGCACGAATGTGTTTTATCCGATAAAAATCAATTGCAGCATGGAGTATCTACTCTTGACATAGCCAAAGCATTGATTGATTACGGTTTTCATCCTCCCACTATTTATTTCCCGCTAATAGTGAAAGGCGCTTTAATGATAGAACCGACCGAAACAGAGACAAAGAAAACTTTAGACAAATTTATAGACGCCATGAAAGATATAGCCAAACGGGCTAAAGAAGATCCGGAATCCCTTCACCACGCTCCCTTGAAATCCAAAGTTTCCCGTATTGATGAAACTCTTGCCGCCCGCAAACCCAAACTACGCTGGAAGCCGCAAGAATAATCCATCGGAAAAGTCGATAGACTTGACATTTCACGTAAAAATGTGATACACGCAATTACGTGATAACTCTTGAAAAGGAAAGTATTAATGAATAAACAGAATGTAACTTTGTCATTGCCCAGATCATTATTAAAAGAAGCCAAGATCATTGCGGCAAGCAAGGAAGAATCGTTAAGCGAGTTTTTAAGGGAGTCTCTTGAAATAAGAGTCAGGGAGGCGACTGGATATCAAAAGGCGAAGGAAAGGCAGTTAAGGCAGCTCAAAAAAGGATTTGACCTGGGCACAAAAGGTCGAATTGAAATAGCAAGGGAAGAACTACATGCCAGGAGATAAAATATTTCTTGACACGAATATTATTATTTATGCATATGATGTTTCCGCAGGAGAAAAGCATAAAAAAGCTTCCACCATTCTGGTTGAAGATGATCAGGAATATTTTACGATATATGGGTTGGACAATAAAAAGCAGGTAATTTTCAAAGTGCATGGAATGCTTGGAAATTCAAGCATTTTATTAGTATTTTGTTTTTTTTTGGAGTGCTGTGACTGTGTCACTGCGTTTTTCTGGCTGTGTCGATGTGAATAATGAGTGCGTCGTAGTATCCATTTAGAGATTATTAACTTTGGAGTTTTACTTTGGAGTGCATCGACTGCGTCGATGCGATTAAGCAGTAACGCAGTTACCGCACTCCAGAATGCAATGACACAGTCATTGCACTCCAAAAACAGTTACAGCACTCCAGAAAGCTGCAAGAGGAGGGCACATTAATTGCGTATTAATCTTTTTGTGTCTTTGCCTGCCCGTGCGTGCCCGCACCTGTCTGCGTGCTACGCACAGGCAGGCGCAGACAGGTGTCCTGGTGGCTAAAAAAACTTCCTAAAAAAAAGAAGACATAATAGGGTAATAATAAAAATGATATTTCATCTCAAATCCCGAATATGCTATCATTAACCATTGCTTCTCTTAGGAATAATAACCATGAAGCTGTTCCACTGGTATACTTTATCCCAAATGAGTTGCAGATTATTCTAAATGGGAAATATCGAAGTATAGAAATTTCCTTTTCAAAGTCGCCTAAAGGCGGTTAATTTAACTATCTTAAAAATTAATTACTTGAATTAAAAAGGAGCTTTAAATGAAAAAATTGCTAATTTCTTTCCTGGGACTTTTATTTTTAACTGCTTTTGTGACTGGTTGCGCCACTAAAGTAAAACGAATAAGCCCGGATGAAACTATAGATCTTAGTGGCCGCTGGAACGATACGGATTCCCGTCTGGTAGCGGAAAAAATGGTTGAAGATGCGCTTTCCCGCCCATGGGTAGACAATTTTAGAAGAAAACACAAAAAAATCCCTACGGTAATAGTTGGGAGAGTGCTTAATAGAACCCATGAACATATCAATGTCCAAACCTTTATCAAAGACCTGGAGCGTGAATTAACCAACTCAGGGCGCGCTCAATTTGTGGCCTCCAGCGCCGAGCGTGATGAGATTAGAGAAGAACGATTGGACCAGCAGACGCATGCTTCTGAAGAAACTGCTAAAGGATTGGGAAAAGAATATGGCGCTGATTATATGCTCAAAGGTTCCATTAACAGTATTCTGGATGAAAAAAAAGGAACAAAATTAATTTTTTATCAGGTTACTTTGGAAATGATGGACATTGAGAATAATGTTAAGGTCTGGTTAGGAGATAAAAAAATAAAAAAGGTAATCAAAAAAAGTAGATTTGGTTTTTGAACCTCCCTTCATTTCTTGAACTTTCTTTGGTGAGGCATAAAGCAAATAAAAATTTCTTTCTATTTTCTTTTCCTTATTGTCGTCATTATTCATCCTGCCTGTGCTCCTGTTACCAGTCATTACTCTCTCATAGATCAACACCTGGCCCGACAACAATATGCTGAAGCGGATAGTTTTGTAGAAAAGCATAAGAAGCAGTATGGTCAGCGAAACTCCGTATTGTATGATTTTGACAGGGCGATGACTCTTCATCTGGCAGGCCGGTATGAAGAAAGCAATAT
>CBDUII010000172.1:0-6012 GCA_965367285.1 uncultured bacterium | reverse complement strand
TTCGTCAATGTTTTGACCGGTGGATAGAGATTGCAATGTTACGCTGAATAGTTACGAATTTTTTTATAACATTAGACAGGATAACAGGATGAACGGGATTATATAAAAATCCTGTTAATCCTGTCAAAATATTTTTTTTGGCGTGGCGAAACTGGGCTGTGGAAATCTGCGGCCTATTTTTTTTTCATGGCGTCGTTCATGCTTCCGGAGCGATATCCTTCAAGATCAACAGTAACATATTTATAACCAAGTCTTTTCAATTCCGTAATCACCCTTTCTGAAATCCCGTTATTTAAAAATCGTTGGAGCTGTTCTTTCGACACCTCGATCCTGGCTAAATCATCATGGTGTCGTAACCGAAATTGCGAAAATCCCAAATCATGCAGGATGTTTTCCGCCTGTTCGACGATCAAGAGTTTTTCCTCGGTAATGGTAGTGCCGTAAGGGAATCGTGAGGCAAGACAGGCAAAGGAAGGTTTATTCCATGTGGGAAGATTTTTTTCTTTCGATAAATGGCGGATGTCTTCCTTTGTCAGTTTTGCTTCTTTTAAGGGGCTTCTGATCCTGAGGTTTTCAGCCGCTTTAGAGCCGGGTCTGTAATCTCCAGCATCGTCCAAATTGGCGCCGTCAAGCACATAAGGAATATTTTTTTCTTCTGCGATTTTATTTAATTTACCAAACAAGTCGCTTTTGCAATAGTAACAGCGGTCAGGAGGATTTTCCCGGTAGTTTGCGTCTTCCAATTCTTCTGAATCAATTAAGAGATGATCAGCCTTTAATAGTTTTGCAAGCCGGATGGACTCATTCAGCTCTCTTTGAGGAAAGGACGCTGATCTGGCTGTTACCGCCAGGATATTTTCTTTTAACGCTTCTTTTGCGCAGCAGAGCAGAAAAGTAGAGTCTACTCCCGCAGAAAAAGCCACTAAGACCTTTTTCATTTCCTCTAAAATGCCAAGCAACTTTTTATGTTTAAGCTTTAACTCGTTCATAAAGGTTAAATTAGATTTCTCGCGGAGTTTATCCAGAGCCCTTTTAGATTCTTCGCGGAACCTGTCCTGAGCGAGATTCTTCAGTCGCTTCGCTCCTTCAGAATGACAAAGTGAAGGACTCAGAATGACAAGCGAAGGGCTCGAAATGGCACTTCCGCCTACCTGTTCATTCCCGCATGTTTCTATCGGGAATCTCAACATTGAAATTCCTATACATCAAATTAACATAGACAATTAATGGAGTCAATTAATGGCAACAGCTAAATTTCTTTTTTTCTAAGAGGGTTGATAATTACTAAGCTATAGGCTATCTTAAAACGTTTTGTATGGAAATAAATAAAATAAAAAATAAGTTGTCGGAAAATCCGAAAACCTGGCTTGTTACCGGTGTAGCTGGATTTATTGGTTCGAATCTATTGGAAGAACTGTTAAATCTTGAGCAAACTGTAATTGGATTAGATAATTTCTCCGCAGGGCATCAAAAAAACTTGGATGATGTACATGCTCAGGTTGGAGAAAAAGCGTGGAAAAGTTTTGCTTTTATTGAAGGTGACATTAGAAACTTAGATGATTGTCGAAAGGCATGTGTTGATATTGATTTTGTTTTACACCATGCAGCGCTTGGCAGTGTGCCCATCTCTATAGAAGACCCCATTACAACCAACGAATCCAATGTAAATGGATTTCTGAACATGCTTGTGGCTGCCAGAGATGCTCGTATAAAGCGCTTTATTTACGCGGGATCATCCGCCATTTATGGTGATGATCCCGGTATACCCAAAGCTGAAGATGCTATCGGTAAGCCTCTATCCCCTTATGCGGTGACAAAGCATGTCAATGAACTTTATGCTAATGTTTTTGCTGTAACTTATGATATGGAATGTATAGGGTTAAGATATTTTAATGTTTTTGGATCGAGACAGGACCCGGAAGGAGCCTATGCAGCGGTAATTCCACGTTGGATTGGAGAATTGGCTAACGGCAGTGCTCCAACTATCTTTGGTGACGGGAAGACCAGCAGGGATTTTTGTTATGTCGATAATGTTATTGAGGCGAACCTTCTTGCTGCTACAGCAGAAAACCATGAAGCTGTCAACCAGGTGTACAATATTGCCTGTGGCGTCAGCACCACGTTAACCGGACTGTATGAAATGATTCGTGACGGCCTGATTCGATTTCAACCGGAAGCAGCAAAAATTCAACCACGCTATGGTGCTTTCAGAACGGGTGATGTCCGGTATTCGGAGGCGGATATATCAAAGGCAAAAAAATTATTGGGGTATATTCCTGCGTATGGTATTTCCACAGGGCTGAATAATACTGTCGAATGGTTCATTGAAAATAGAATCGAACCGGATGGAACTTAATTTGCTTCGCTCACAATTGAAAAAAAACAGTGTTGCTTGATTTTAGTTCAAATGGCGTGTACACTGTGTCTACAATGAAGATAAATATAAGAAAGGCAAGAGAAAAATTTTCTGAAATAATAAACACTGTGGCTATCAAAGGGGAGCGTGTTATTCTCATGTCAAACAACACTACTAAGGCTGCAATAGTGAGGCTTAAAGATGTGGAATTGCTGGAAAGCCGATCACTAACGAAAGCAAAGAGATTGACTCGCTTGAATAAGATTAGAACTATCAGGAAAAAGCTTTCTCAAAACGGTGTTGTAAGCGATTCAGTGATAACTTTGCGAAAAATAAGGGAGGACAGGGTTGGAAAAATCCCGCGTAGTCATTGATGCAAGTTTTCTTTTAAAAATATTTCTCCCTGAAAATAAAAGTGAAAAAGCTGATAAAATTTGGAAAGATTGGATCAACAAGTCAGTAGAAGTTGTAGCTCCTACCCTGGTAATCTTTGAAGTATCTTCTGTTTTGCGAAATAAGGTTTACCGCAAGGTTTTAGAGAAAGATGATGCAGTAGAAATAGTTGAACAAATAAGACGTCTCGACCTTACGCTTCTTTACACAGATGACATCCTCGATATCGCGTGGGAAATCGGCTCACAATTAAAAATGCCTGGCCTCTATGACTGTTTTTATATAGCGTTAGCAAAGTTTTTAAATATTTCACTTTGGACAGCAGACAAAAAGTTGTACGGTTTATCAAAAAAGCGATACACATTTGTGAATCTTCTTTAAGAATTACTGCAAATGCACCTTTTATGGTAAACATATGAAAAAAATATTAGTAACCGGCGCTGCCGGTTTTATAGGTTTTCACCTGTGTAAAAAGTTGTTAGATAACGGCAGTCAAGTTATCGGACTGGATAATTTGAATGATTACTATGACGTTTCGCTTAAACAGGATAGGCTGAAACAAATTGAAAAAGAGAAAAACTTTAAGTTTGTCAGATCGGATATTGCGGAAAGAGATTCGATGGCTGCTCTTTTCTCCAATGAAAAATTTGACGTGGTGGTGAACCTGGCTGCGCAGGCAGGAGTAAGGTTTTCTTTAACAAATCCGCATCCTTATATAAACAGCAATATTGTTGGGTTTATGAATATACTGGAAGGGTGCAGGCATAGTAAAGTAAAGCATCTTGTTTATGCGTCTTCAAGCTCGGTTTATGGAGCCAACACTAAGATGCCTTTTTCAGTACATCAAAATGTCGACCACCCCATCTCGCTTTACGGTGCTACTAAAAAGGCGAATGAACTCATGGCGCACACCTATGCGAGTTTATATAAACTGCCATGCACCGGTCTTAGATTTTTTACTGTTTATGGTCCGTGGGGACGGCCTGACATGGCACTGTTTCTCTTTACAAAAGCTATATTGGAAGAAAAACCGATAGATGTTTTTAATCATGGAAATATGAAAAGAGATTTTACATATATAGATGATATTGTAGAAGGCGTTGTAAGGTTAATCGATAAAATTCCTGTGCCTGATTCCGACTGGAAAGGTGATAATCCGGATGCTTCAATAAGTTATGCTCCATACAGATTATATAAT
This sequence comes from uncultured bacterium, assembly GCA_965367285.1. Classification (GTDB taxonomy): domain Bacteria; phylum Nitrospinota; class Nitrospinia; order CAJXCL01; family CAJXCL01; genus CAJXCL01. Next base: position 2,065 of record CBDUII010000172.1, on the reverse strand, counting down.
ATTGGAAACAATAATCCTGTTGAGCTTAACTATTTCATAGAAGTACTGGAAAATTGTCTTGGCAAAAAAGCTGAAAAAAATCTATTACCAATTCAATTGGGTGATGTGCCTGCTACTTACGCGGATGTGGACGATTTAATAAAGGATGTTGGATTTAAGCCATCCACTTCCATCGAGGAGGGAATTAAGAAATTTGTTGATTGGTATCAAGGGTATTACTAATTAAAGTGTAATGACTTGAAAGCCCTCGTCTATTAATTTAGCCAGGCTTGGATGTCCGTGATATTCACCCAAAACAGGAACGCCGTCCTTTTTCATTTCTTCCTGGTTGCCCCCAAAAGCGCCAATACAATAATCGCATACGCCTAAAACCACATCACTGTCGATGACTTCGTTATACAATGAAGCTAACTTGTGATCAGGTTTTTTAAATTCACTTATCCATTTAGTTGCGCCTCCGTCAAAAATCAATAATACATCATGACCATGTTCCTTTAGTTCTTTTGTGTAAAGAAGCGCGTGAAGGGCTCTCCCCATAGAATCATGAGTTCCCGGTTCAGCGTGCAAAATTACAGCTATTTTACTCATTATTATTCCCCATTGTCTTAAAGTATTACATATTGTGGCGCAACGCAACCAAAATTAAATTACTCAAAGAACCTATCGTCTGGGTTAGGGTGACAAAGCCTTGCCGAACCATGAAATATAAGATTTGTTATTTCATTTAATTCAACTGATAGTTATATTAAACCTTTTTTTGTGATACAAACCAACCTCTGGTTTTCAAGAAGGTTCCTGATATGCTCTACCATTAGTTTATCCTGCGACGCATAGACTTTTTTCATTGCTGGACGCTTGTTAATCATAAAAGTCAACAGCAGACCCCTTTATAGCTTCTGCCAAATAAAAAATCAGGCAGAAACCAGTTTTTCCTTAAGTATACTGCTTGCGAGATTCTTTACAGGTTTATTAACTTTTTTAGCGTATGTGTTTAATGCTATAAAACTTTCTTTATCAATCTCAATTTCAAAATGCCGCCTTTTTATATCAATTGTTATATCCACTGGCTCCAAATACTCTTCGTAATCACCTGTACTGTGAGTATCCCAAAATTCTCCTGCTTCCTCCTCTGATTTAAAGTTATCAGGCAACGGATCAATATTTTTAAGACTTTTACTATTTTTCTTTTTGTTTTTCATAATACTTCTTTTCTGAGTTATCCATACCCCTTGCAGAAATAGGTAATGCTCTACTTCCTTTTTTATGAATAAAAAAGACTATCAAATAACGGCCATTGCTAATATGTTTGTAAGCTGCGTAAACATTTTCATTTTTGACGTGTCCTTTAGCCATTTTGCGGATAATAGGGTCATCGCAAAGAACTTCTTCAACTTCATCAATAGATACTTGATGTTTAAAAGCAAGTTTATCAACAAATTTTTGCTTCCATATTATATCATTTATTATCAAACTTATTTCCTGATTATGCCTTAAAAGCTAACTTTGAATTAATCTACGCCAAAAAAAATGGCTGAATAGATAATTATAGCATAAAACTTTGATTGCAAAATAGACGCAGAACGGAGAATTGCTGTTTGGCCTTAGGTTCAATAAATAGTTAGGTTTTAATTGTTGTTTGATGGCTTGGCCTGTTTAACCTTGACGGACGGTCATCCATATGAGGTTCATCAGCTTGTTATGTAGCGTGAGAAAAAGTACTTTCTACTGCCTGCGGAATTTCAATCAAAACGAAGTAATCTGCTGGATAAAGATAATCTTCTCCCGATTCATCAACAACTCGGATTTGTTTGTGGTCTGCAGTTTGAGAATCTTGTAACACCTCATAAATTTTTCGCAACTCTAAAGAGGCCGGATACCCGTCGTTTTTTACGCAAACAGCAAATTGTTTTTTTGAGTTAATTTCTTGCATAATTTTAGTTGTTATTTTATTTTTAATGTGTTCCATTTGCAAGTCATTTTTGCTTGTAAGGTTTGCTCTGCATAAGATGTTATGTGTCATGGTCATGCCCTGTGGATTTTACTTTTACTTAACTGGCGTACGTTT
>CBDUII010000171.1:0-6015 GCA_965367285.1 uncultured bacterium | reverse complement strand
AGCTATTTTTATTAGCCGATTATGGGATTCAGGGTAATTATTGAAATTCCTATACATCGAGTTAAGAAGCAGAAGCAAATTATCAAAATCTAACGTGGTTTATTCTGTTTTACATTAAACCAAAAAACATAAAGACGAAAGATAAATAAAATAGAAACGCTCAAAGCGAAAAATATGTTAAACCAGAATGCAGGAGGATCAGGACGCTGGAGTGTAGAAAAATGAAAATATAAAAAATATCCGGTATGAATTGATACCAGGACATAAAACATGGTGACAGACTGCTGCAGATAATTCCATGCCGGAATACCTAAAACGCGCACGCTTAAATCATTAGAAACCGCGGCAAGTTTGATTCCATAAATCAAGGCAATAATTCCTAACGCGTTGCCCAATCCAAATCCGTGATTTAATGCCCATCTATTATAGGAAGGGTAATAGTTATAAAACAGAAGCCAGAGATCCCATTCGATCCATCCATCAAAAAAAATAATGATATGCGGAATAGATATCAGGACAGACCATATCCCTATTTCCCTTCTCCAATCAGACAATGGCATAAACTTTTTATTTAGCCGCCCCAGCGCTCCTGATAACAAAACAATTAATAAAAAAATAAAAGAGAGATCCGCAAAACCCCTGTTCCATGAATGCATCGGTTCCATATCTGATCTGGTCAGGTGAAATAGAGGTACTGTAACAGCGGAAAGCAATGCTAAAAAAAGATGACGCTTTAATTTTGATGAACGAGAGTAAATGGCTCTATTTTGCATATACTATTAAACGTCTCGGAATTTCAATGTTTATAGATTCCCGCAAAGCTTGTCCTCGCGCACTCCCCGCTTAAAACACGCGAGGACAAGCTTTATCGGGGAGCGCGCTGGAATGACAGGTGTGCTGGCTCCTGTTGTCATTCCCGCAAAGCTGAGATTAGCTCCGCGAAAGCGGGAATCCAAGTTCTATTGCTTTGCATTCAACCACCCATCTTTTGCTTGTTTGTTTATTTATTATATTATAATATATCTGAAATGCATAAATTCCAAAAAAGTTTTTTCCTCAAAATCATTCTTTCCCTGTTTTTGACCATACTGGCCGCTTGCAGCAGCGCGCAGCAGGAAGAAAAACTCGCGAGCCGGAAGATTGAAAAAAAGCAAGCGCCGGTTAAACTGTTATCCAATGATAAAAAATTGAAAGTACTGACCTACGAACTTCAGGGAACAGTGGCCAAAACCCTTACTTTCGATGGAAACGATCTCTGGATCGGAACCACCTCCCAGGGTGTGGTGAAATTCGACACAACCACAAAGACCTCCATAACGCATTTCAACAATACCAACGGCCTGATCAGTAACGGAGTTTATTCCATAACTAAAGGTCCGGATGGAGCTATGTGGGTTGGGACTTACGGTGGTGGAATGAGCCGTTTTCAAAATGGCAGATGGACTAACTATAACACACAGCACGGGCTGTGTGATTCTTTTGTCTATAAAATCCTCTTTGCTGAAAACGGAGTTATGTGGGTATCCACATGGAGCGGCATTAACCGAATCGAAGGAGATATCAATCGCCGTGATTCCTGGAAAAAGTTTACCAAAAAAAGTACTCATAACGGGCTTTCAGATAACTGGGTTTATGATAATGTAATAGCCGAAGATGGTACTCTCTGGTTTGGAACGGAGGTGGGGATCACCCGGTTCGATGGAAAGAAGTGGAGCCACTGGGACCATAATGACGGGTTAGGGGCTGATCTGGATCTCCTCAAAAAAGAAAATCAGCAATTGTCATTACAGATGCGGGGCAAACATCATCAGGCACAGGCCTATTCTACCGGCATAACCCGGAAGGAGATTAAAAGCTTCAACCCGAACCATGTTACTTCCCTGGTACTGGACAAAGAGGGAATCCTGTGGTGCGGGACATGGGGCGGCGGGTTAAGCCGCTTTGATGGAAAGAAGTTTACTAACTATACTGTGAAAGACGGCCTTGCCAGTAACTATATCCTGGCTCTTACGCAAGGACCTGATGGAACATTATGGGCAGGGACAAATCAAGGTGTTAACCGGTTCGATGGGAAAAAGTTTACTACATACACAAGCAAAGACGGGCTTCTTAATAGTTTTACCTTTGCTCTTGCTTTCGACAATAAAGGCAGGCTCTGGGTCGGTGGACAGGGGGGAGTGACAAGAATCGATGAGATTCTTGAATGAAGCTAACGGTCCACAAGGCCATAAGCGCTAACTTAATTTTTGACAGGATAACAGGATTAACTGGATGTTTTTTATCATGTTAATCATTAAGAAAATTCCTTTACTTTTCGTTTAATTTCAACTTTTCTCTCTCCAAAATTAAGAATCAGTCCAATCGGCTTTCCAGTAGCTACCAAATAATTAACTAATTGAACTTCATAAGCCCTTACAATCCGTCTAACAGATTTCAATTCCAGAATAATTGTATTTTCAACAACAATATCCGCTACAAATTCTCCTACTATTTCATCTTCATAAGTAACGGTAATAGATATTTGGGCTTCTGTTTTAAGTCCAGCCTTCCTGAGTTCTATGAGCAAACACTTTTCATAAATACTTTCAAGAAAACCAAAACCCATTTTATTGTATACTCGATAGGCACACCCAATGACCTTTTCAGTAAGTTCCTTATATTCCATATTACCTCCTCCAGGTTATGATAAAGATTTTGATTTACTGGATTATTTATCTTGTCTATCCTGTTATCCTGTCAAAAAAACAAGTTAGTGCTTCCGGGGAGCTTCACTTTCCCATAAACGCCTTACGTATATAATTCACCACCGATTCGATATTCTTCTGGGTTAAAACAGATCCCCACGGCATCATCCCGGTTCCCGGCCTTCCTTTTGTTACTGAAAAGATCATTATCTCCTGAGTAAGGGTATCGATAACTACCGGGTTGGAAAAATTCTTTGGAGGCGGCTCAAGCACATTTGCCGCAAAGGTTTTCCCATTCCCACTATCACCGTGGCAAACCTTGCAGTGTTCCTCATATATTTTTTTTCCCAATCCCTCTTCTTTTTTCTCATTGGCTTTCGACCAGACCGGATTGCCTGTGAAAGCAATTATTGTAATAATAAAAAGCAGAATTCCAATATTCATGAACTTAGATTCCCGCTTTCGCGGGAATGGCAAAAAGCGCAGGATTGTCATTTTCAGGCACCTCTACATATCATTACACGCATGTTTTTATCGGGAATCCATAAACATTGAAATTCCTATACATTGAATTAGCATACTATTTGGTGATAATGTGAGTCAAGAGGAAAAACTTACGCGTCCCAGCCCGGCTTCGCCGCAACCACAATTATTTTTAGACAGGATTACAGGATGGACAGGATTTTTTAAATATCCCGTTCATCCTGTTATCCTGTCTAATGTTTTAAAAGGGTTCTAAGAAAACTTTGCTAAACTCCGTTGACCAATGACTATATGACATGTGGTTCAAAATTTATTAAAAAAAACTTGACAATCTTCTAAAACTTGGTATATTTCTTTAAAAGGCTTCTTAACAAACAAGTTTCAAGCAATTTTAAATTTTTTACCGTGTGGATATGAAGGGAGGTAAATGGTGAAAGGATTATTTTATAAATTAGATAAAAAATGGCGATATGTTATGCTTGGTGCTGTTGCAGGGCTTGCCGCTATGTTTTTAATGGCTGCAGCGCCGGCCGAAGCAGTACACAAAGGAGCCGGCGATCTGACCTGCGGCGCCTGCCATACTATGCACAACAGCCAGGGCGCTGCAGGCGTGCTAAACAATCTTGGAGGCGCTGACGGCGGTTCAATCGTTCTGCTTCGGGCGGACATTAGCGGCAGACATGAGATACATAAATTATGTCTCCAATGCCATGCTTCTACTGGATCTATGGGAAATGGAACAACACATCTACCTCACAACAATGAAGCGCCAAAAGTTTTAATTAAAATTGTAGATGATGATGGAAAGGATGTATGGCAGCAAGGGGAATCATTTAATAGATTAGGGGCCGGTGGAAATTTCTGGCCTGAAATAGACGCTACTACTTTTGAGGCAGCAGGAGGAGACGGCTCTTGGGATGGTACCACAGTGGGACAGGGAAAAGGCCATTCCCTCGGCCTGCAAGCCGTAACCCCCCCCGGCGGAGATACGGTCATTGATGACTTTACCTGTACGTCATGTCATGATCCTCATGGAGTAGCTGGTGCAAATGATACTGATAAAGGTATTAATCTATTCAGAAACTTGAAGATGATACCTACCGACTCAGGGGAAGCTACCCAGGTAGCTCTGAACGCTTCTTTTTCAAGTCCATATGGTGGTATTGCGAGTGCATTTGTTCCTGTGGCTGCGACAGGACAGCCAGCTTCTAAGATATGGCCTGTATTCCGGGGTGGTACAGAACCTCCGCTACCGGCTGATAGTAATTCTTATGGCGCTAATGCTGGTGGAATATCCGACTGGTGCGCGCAGTGCCATGATGCCTGGCATGAAGATAGACCTGAAGGATCTACGAATAATATCGATGGCCAGGGAGCGGCTGGAGATTGGAGAAGACACCCGGTTAATGAACCTTTGGCTGTAGGAGCCAATTCTAAGTCTGGCGCTGATGTACAGATACTCGATTTCACCAATTACTTACCAGGAACAGCAGGCAGGGCGCTGCCAGTAGCTAAAGTCGGCGGTACCGAAGTTTATTACAGAGAAGGCGACACTGATAAAATAATGTGTTTATCCTGCCATTTCGTCCACGGCGGCCCTTACAACGACAACCTGAGGTGGGACTACACCTCCGCGGTGGGCCTCGGAACCCAGACCGGTAACGCAATAGATTCAACCGTTGGTTGTCAGCTCTGTCATAACAGGTAATAGTAATTAAAACAACTTTTCTTCCCGCACGTTTTGCGCTGTGGGGATAGTTTAAAATAAGGGGAAGCCTTAACACAGGCTTCCCCTTTTCATTTTGTTATCCTGTCAAAAAAAAATGAAATTTTCAATTCTTTACTTCCTTGCCCTCTTCCTCTCCTTCATTATCTCCGGGGAATCTGTCCGGGCCCAGGAGACAAAGACCAACATAGTAATAAGGCATCTTTTCTCTTACACCGCTGAATCAATGGGAGGTGTGTCGCCTTCAAAACTTTTTGTGGATAAATCACGTGTAGAACTTTATGTGAGTGGCGGTAATAAGATTGCCATTCTTAATGAGAATGGGGTGCTGGTTTATACTATTACCATTAAAAAGTCTCCGACTGCCTTATGCGTGAGTAAGAAAGGGGATATATATTTGTCCTATGGCGGCAGTAATATAGATATCCTGAATTACCGTGGGGAGGATAAAGGGGAGCTTGACCTATCATCTGTCCCTGACTTTGCCTCCATAACCATCCAGTCACTCCATATAGATGAGGATGAAAACATCTACATAGGTGACAGCAAGCTGAGCAGGATAATTGTCCTCAACAGCGCGGGAAAGTTCTTGTATCAATTCGGAAAAAAGGGATCTGGAGAAGGGGAATTCTTAAACGCTGCGGCGATTACTACAGACGCAACGAGAATATATCTCATTGACCCGGCCCTTTACCGCGTTTCGGTCTTCAAAAAATGGGGGGGCGAATTCCTCTTTCAGTTCGGCAGAATGTCAGGTCTTCTTGGAGGGTTCAGCATGGCGGTAAGTATAGACACTGACGGGGAGAGACTGTTTGTGGTGGACTCCAACAGGACACTGGTAGTTGTGTTTGACATGGAAGGGCAGCCCATAACCGAGTTTGGGGAACGCAGCAGGCATGAGTCTGGCCTTTCCTGGCCCAAGGACGTGAAGGTGGATGGAAAAGGTAAAATATATGTAGTCGGAGGATACAACAGGGTACAGGTATATTAGCTTGTAACAGAAGACAGATGACGGAGGACAGAGAACAGAGGACAGAAGACAGAGGACAGAGAACAGAGGACAGAGAACAGAGGGCAGCGGACAGAGGACAGAGGGTAGATGACAGAGGGCAGCGGACAGAG
>CBDUII010000170.1:0-6042 GCA_965367285.1 uncultured bacterium | reverse complement strand
GGGATGATGGTCAGGGCAAAATGTGCTCCTCATTTCAAAAGAATCGCTTATCAGATAGATAAAAATTCTCCTTTATTAAAAGGATATGTGGGGGGATGCCGCGCGGGTACAAATTATTGCCGGATTACTCCTGAGGGGGAAATTACACCCTGTCCCTATATGCCTGGCGGTGTCGGAAATATTAAAAATCTTAGCTTCAATGATATCTGGTCTGATTCCGAACTTTTCCAGCAACTCCGTCATCCAAAATATGAAGGGAAATGTGAGTATTGTGAGTTCAAGCTTTTATGCGGAGGTTGCAGGGCAAGGGCTTTAGCTGAAAGCAACAATGTTTTAGGTGAAGATCCCTGGTGCAGTTATGAGCCGGAAAAAGGAAATAAGCATGTCATTAATATTGCTACGGCCATTCAATTCGGACTTGAGAATAAGTCATCACATGAGAATACAGATAACAGCAACGGATTATCCTGGACTCCGGAGGCTCAAGAACGTTTAAAAGAAATACCATTTTTTACACGTAGAATTGCTAAGCACGGATATGAAAAACACGCTATAGAAAACAATATCAAACTAATCACTCCTGAATTAATGGATGATATCCGCTCTAAATTCGCCTCCAGCTTTGGAGGACGGTTTACTAAAAAATAAAAATTATCGTAAAGCGTTCACATGTTCAGAGTTCACCGTTCAGGGTTCAAGGTTGAAAGAGCCTGACCGGAATAGTGGCGGCTCCCATGCAAAGCTGCCGTTTAGCTTTGAAAACCTTGAACGGTTACAAATTATCCTTCATAAAAACCTCGCGGAAATTACCCGGTCTTTGCCGCTATAATCTTTAGAAATTTCAATTTCAGAAAAAAACCCTTGCTCACTAAATATTTTACTAATGGCCTTTCCCTGGTTATAGCCCATTTCAAGTATAATGAAACCGCCTTTTATAAGGTGATTCGGGACTTCAGTTATGATTTTTTTGTAGAAATTCAAGCCATCCGGGCCCCCCTCTAAAGCAATACGGGGTTCATAGTCTTTGATTTCCGGGGCAAGAGTTTCGATTTCATCTGAAGGAATATAAGGAGGGTTGGATACTATAAGATCGAACTTATTTTTATCAGAGGTACGTTTAAACTCTCCAAATAAATCTGTTTTTTGAAAACAGATTTGTTTTTCACAGTTATTTAATCGCGTATTTTCTGAAGCCATGGATAAAGCCTCTCCCGTATGATCAGTAGCTACAACACGTAAATTCCCCCTTTTTTTACATAGAGAAACTGCTATATTACCGCTACCAGTTCCAATATCGTTTACATAAAATAAACCTGTGTGATTAGAGCAGTGCTCCTTTAAAATTTCAAGAGTTTTTTGTACCAGGATTTCCGTTTCAGGTCTTGGAATTAAGACATGCCGGTTTACTTTAAAATTGAGTGACCAGAACTCTTTGAATCCTGTAATATAAGAGAGCGGTTCCCGGAGAGACCTTCTCCCAATTAGCTTCTTGAAGCTTTGAAGTTGATGTGAAGATAACGATCTTTGCGGATCAAGAAAAAGGTTTGTTCTGTCAATATTTAATACATGAGCAAGTAGAACTTCTGAATCAAGGCGGGGTGTATCAATTCCCTTTTTTACGAGATATTCAGTAGACCATTGTATTATTTGTCCAACAGTCCATTTCATTTGTCAGACTTTAACTGCTTCAGGTTTGCTGGAAGACAATTCATCGGAATTTTCCTGTTTCATTGTTTCGGCTTGAAAATGGATTTGCAGTTTCTCAACAAGTTCATTGAGGTTTCCATCCAGCATACTGGATAATTTATAAAGGGTCAAACCGATTCGGTGATCCGTTATTCTTTCCTGGGGGAAATTATAAGTACGGATTCGTTCGCTTCTATCGCCGCTGCCGACCTGGGCTTTTCTTTCTGAAGACCTTTCTTCCCGGCACTTTTTTTCCTCAGCATCTAATAACCGGGCTCTTAAAACTTTTAGAGCCTTTGCCTTGTTTTTATGCTGGGATTTCTCATCCTGGCAGGATACAGTTATTCCCGTTGGGATATGGGTCATTCTGACTGCAGAATCTGTAGTATTGACACTTTGTCCGCCTGGCCCCGAGGATCTGAAGATATCTACTTTAATATCATTAGGATCTATTTCTATATCTATTTCCTCTGCTTCAGGGAGGATAGCTACTGTAACCGCCGAAGTATGGATTCTGCCGGAAGACTCTGTTTCAGGAACCCTTTGAACCCTGTGTGTTCCACTTTCATACTTCAGAAAACTAAAGACTTTTTTCCCTTCAATCGAAGAGATGATTTCCTTAAAGCCCCCTTTGCCTGTTACATTACTGCTCAGCATTTCGACGCGGCCTCCTTGCTGTTCTAGATACTTACTGTTCCTGCGAAAAAGGTTGGCAGCTAAAATGGCGGCTTCTTATCCACCTGTTCCAGCTCTAATTTCGCTAATAATGTTTTTTTCGTCCCGGGGGTCTTTAGGGATCAGAAGTGCTTTTAGATCAAATTCTATTTTTTCAAGTTTTGCCTTAAGCTCTTTGCGTTCCTCTTCAGCCAGTTCTTGTAACTCTTTCTCTTCTGTTTCGTCCTTCAGAAGCTCATCATTTTCCTTAAGGGCTTGTCTGGTTTTTTTGTAAAGATGGAAGGTATCAACGATTTTTTTTAAACTGGCGTGTTCTTTGGAGAGTTTCTGAAAATTTACCTGGTCTTTAATAACATCCGGCTGACTCAAAAGGTTGTTTAGTTCGTCGAACCTTTTTTCTAATGCATGCAACTTTTCAAACATAATATCTTGATTGCCGCTCTATTTATGCCATTACACTGTAAAAACTTGTTTTTTTTAGGCGCTGTTAGTTCTTGTTTTTTTTAGTCGTTGTTTACTTTTGCTTTTTACAACGACTTATGCAGAGTACAGCGCCTTATGCAAAGCGTGGAAGTTTTTTTGATGGGTCTCCAGGGCGGAAGCCCTATTTGGTTGCGGCAACTTGCCGCTTTGTGCTTTCCTTTTAGCTGTTGTGTCTAAACTTGTTACTTTTTTTTAAGGTATTTTCTCTTGAATCTTTCAACCCTTCCTTCCGAATCAATTAACTTTTGTTTTCCTGTAAAAAACGGGTGACACTTTGAGCAAATTTCCACATGAATATCTTTGACAGTTGACCTGGTTTTAAATGTTTCTCCGCAAGCACATGTGACTGTCGCTTCAGAATACTCAGGATGAATAGCGGACTTCATAATTTATTTTTCTCCTTAATTCTTAAGATTTATTCATTGAATCAAGAAAATCCTTATTGTTTTTAGTTTGCCTCATTTTGTCAAGAATGAGTTCCATGCTCTCGACTATGCTGAGTGGCTGCAGAACTTTTCTTAAAATCCATATTCGATTCAGATTTTCTTTATCAATTAATAATTCTTCTTTTCTTGTTCCGGAGCGGTTAATATCTATAGCCGGAAAAACCCTTTTATCAACCAGCTTTCGATCCAAATTGATTTCCATATTGCCGGTTCCTTTAAATTCTTCAAAGATAACATCGTCCATACGGCTGCCGGTATCAACCAGAGCTGTAGCTATAATGGTAAGTGAGCCCCCTTCTTCCACATTTCTTGCAGCGCCGAAAAACCTTTTTGGTTTTTGCAGGGCATTGGAATCTACTCCACCTGAAAGGATTTTTCCGCTGGGAGGGACGATAGCATTGTAAGCCCTGGCTAATCGTGTAATGCTGTCCAAAAGAATCACCACATCCCGCTTATGCTCCACTAACCTTTTTGCCTTTTCAATAACCATTTCAGCTACCTGAACATGCCTCTGGGCCGGTTCATCAAAGGTAGAACTAATGACTTCGCCTTTAACCGTACGAATCATATCGGTTACTTCTTCCGGCCGTTCATCAATCAGAAGAACAATAAGAAAAACTTCCGGATGATTCTTTGCTAAACTCTTTGCAATGGATTGGAGCAGCATAGTTTTTCCTGTTCGCGGCGGAGAAACAATCAGCCCTCTCTGTCCCTTTCCAATTGGTGTTAGTAGATCCATTGTACGCGCGGAATAATCATCTCCATTTGAGGATTCAAGGTTAATCCTCTCCTGTGGATATAAAGGGGTTAAATTATCAAAAAGTATTTTTTCTTTAGATGTCTCAGGATCTTCCAGGTTGATGGATTCAACCTTCAGCAATGCAAAATAACGCTCACTGTCTTTGGGAGGCCTGATTTGGCCGGAAACAGTGTCTCCCGTTCGCATATCAAATCGGCGGATTTGTGACGGCGACACATAAATGTCGTCTGGCCCTGGCAGGTAGTTGTAACTGGGAGCGCGTAAAAACCCAAAACCATCCGGCAAAATTTCCAATATCCCTTCACCATATATTTGGCCGTTCTTTTTTGTTTGTGTCTCCAATATTTTGTAGATCAATTCTTGTTTCCTTAAGCCGCCGTAACTCTGTACCTTAAGGTCTTTGGCTATGTCGGTTAACTGCGAAATATTTTTTTCTTTTAGTTCAACAAGATTCATAATACCTCTCCGTAGATTTGATAATGAGCAAAATCCAGTTTTGCATTAAATGAGAATGAGGAATATAACTATAAAACCTCTGGAAGTTTTTTACTTGATATGATTTTCAAGGCAGTTTTGTCAATTATTGATATCTTAATCGAGGGGTATTCCTTGATTTGTTACTAAATTGTGAATAATAAAAAAATTATCCTCATGCAGGGCACTTGTTTGAGGTTAGGTTTTAACAGAAGAGCTGATACAATTTCAATACAATATAACATATTCTAAACCTTTGTCAATGATTTTTTAACTATACAGGTGGATGATAAATAAAAAACCCAATTTTTGTGGCAATACAGGGATTCCCTTCAGCTTATGCAGGGGGCTTCAAATACCATTATTCAGTTGCCTGCACCTGTTTTGAACGATATTCACTCACCATCTGCATAATAATATCTTTTTCTTTCAGTTTTATCTTTTTAAGCCTTTTCCTCTCTAATTCTTCTCCCGGGGTAAGGTATTTCCTTCTTTCGAATTCCTGAATTTTCCCTTTCAACTCATAATGGTTGTCCCAGAGTTTTTTAAACCCTTTATTCTCTCTGCAAATTTTCTCCGCTAATTCTTCTTCTGCAACCATAAGCAACCCCTCCTTTCAAAAGTTATTAAAAGTTAATATCCTTAGCCACTAATTTAATGAAACTTTACTTCAGCTTCGGATCGGCGAATATATTTAGGTTTTAATAGAGCTGAATCTGTTTCCTCTCCCTTTTTAATTTTTTCATAAGCCAATTTTGCCACGCTTGCGGCTGTAGTATTTGAAGAACCGTTATCAAAAACAGCCAGGCTTCCAAGTTTCTGGCTTAAAACTTTGCCATAAGTATCGACACCGCTTCCAAAAAACAGGGTGGGTTTGTTAATTTCATTAACCAGCAATTCAGGTTTTACAGTCCGGTCTTCTCCGAGCCGGCAAATTTGACCATTCTCATTATGTTGGAAAAAAGAAGTATAGAGTTCTCCCTTTCTGGCATCAATAACAGGACAAATTACATATTCAGTATAAAGGGTGGTATGTGCCATGGCTAAAAGTGTTTCGACAGAAACAACAGGTTTTTTTTGAGCTAATGAAAAACCAAGAACACTGCTAAGCCCGACCCGCAAACCAGTAAAAGAACCCGGACCTATAGAGACAGCAAAGGCGTCAATTTGAGATATATTAAAATTAGTATCCTGAAGAATAGAATCAATTATAAAGAAAAGGTTTTTTGAATAAGAAGTATGCCCTGAAATGACCTTTTCAGAAATTATTTTATCTTTAAAAGTAATAGCAATACTCCCTTTTTGGGAAGAAGTATCAATTCCTAAAATCCTCATTTCTTATTTTATAATACCACCAGTCCTACTTCCGGTCAATACAAATATATCGTTCTCCTAATAAAAATTATAAAAAATATCATTTGAAGCGAATTTTTCGATATTTTGAGGAGACTGAAAATTAAAGGTGCTTTTGCCTTTTATACTATAGAAAAATGCAGCATTTAGCTTGATTTTAAAAAT
>CBDUII010000169.1:0-6048 GCA_965367285.1 uncultured bacterium | reverse complement strand
ATAGCTGAGTAAACGAAAATATGATCGTGAGCCTATTGCCTTAATAGGGCACGATGGGTTCTAACGGGGGTTGCCACGGGTGACTGTGGCTTCTACCCAACCTACATTATAAAAATATAGGATTTAGATTAGATGAGAAGTAATTTTTATGCTATTTTATTGGTTGAGTTTTCTTTCTTCATGAACAATACAAATTATATTTTTACTTTAAGTCTTTTTTTATTCATTAAAGAAAGTTATTTGTCAATTGTAGACTTCACCCCTTTTATTATATAGTAAGGTTTACACTCCAATTTTGTGGTATTTATCGAAAGCCGATATGGACAAATATGGTGTCTACTACTAGTTAGCTTATAAATGGAGGAGGAATTATGACTACTACTGAAATCAAGAAAATGTCTACTATTGAACGTTTGCGAGCAATGGAAGAACTATGGGATGCTTTATGCCATGAAGAGGAAGAAATCAAATCACCTGCATGGCATGGCAAAATTCTTGAAGAAAGAAAAAACAAAATTAAAAGTGGTGAAGCCGAATTCATTACTATTGAGGATCTAAAAACTGGCGCACATTAATGAAATTGAGGAAAGTACTTGCCTTAAAAGAAGTTGCAAACGATTTGGAAGAAGGGCGGCTTTTTTATGACAGAAAAGAACAAGGTGTAGGTGATTATTTCTTTGACAGTTTAATTTCTGACCTCGAATCCTTAGACAACGGGTCAGGTCTGCCATTGGCTTTAATTCATTCCTTTTTGTATCGCCCTTTATGTTAGGAACTGTCAGCATTCAGCTCTCAGCCGTCAGCTTATTGAGTCACCCTTTCAGGCTTCTATAAGGAATTTTTTCATCCACCTTCGTGAAATTCGCGTAATTCGCGGTTAAAAAGTAGTTGTCAAAGATATCTTATTAAATGTTTGTGGTTCTTTTTATCCTGAATTCTAAAAACGATAAGAAATGCCGCCTAAAGACGGAACTCCTAACTTTAAGTACTGTTTTAAACTTAGCTTTTAAAATCTAAAATCTGCAATCTAAAATTATTCTTTAACTTCTGTATTCTGCGTTAATTTTTACATAATCCAAAGAAAGGTCGCAGGTTAATACCCGGGCTTCTTCGATTCCTGAATTTAAATTAAGCGTTAAGGTAACTTCCCGTTCTTTGATGATTTTATTAATTTCATTTTCCCGTCCTTCGCCACAATAAGCGCCTTTTTTCATCACCTGTTCCTGCCCGAAAAACAGGTCCGCTTTATCAGAATCAAAGGCCATACCTGCTGTCCCCGCGGCGGCAATAATTCGCCCCCAGTTGGCGTCTTCTCCGAAAAAAGCGGTTTTAACAAGGCTTGACCGGGCAATAGTAAAGGCAATGGCCTTCGCGTCATGGAAAGTTTCTGCTCCTTTGATATTTACCTCTATTAATTTAGTCGCCCCCTCCCCGTCTTTGACAATCATTCTCGCTAATTTTGATGTAACAAAATTTAAAGCCTCTGAAAAAATTTTAGATGAAGAACTTTCTTTCGTAATGATTTCATTGCCGGCTAAACTGTTTGCAAGAATAATTACCGTATCGTTTGTGCTGGTATCGCCGTCAACCGTAATCATATTAAAAGATTTATTCGTAGATTCTTTTAATAATTTTTGGAGAGTTTCTTTCTCTATTGCAGCGTCGGTAGTAATAAAAGCAAGCATGGTGGCCATGTTTGGATGGATCATTCCCGCGCCTTTTGCAATACCACCTAATCGTACAGTTGCCCCATTAACATCTATTTCCACAACAACAGTCTTAGTAAAAGTATCGGTTGTAAGAATACCTTCCGCGGCTTCCTCACTGCCATCTTCGTCAAGCGCATTCACAAGATCAGGAATACCGGGTACTATCTTATCCATTGGGAGAGGTTCGCCAATCACTCCGGTAGAAGCAATTAAAACTTCTTCAGGTCTTATTTTTAATTTTTCGGCAGTTAATTGAATAATTTTTTTAGCATTCAGGTAACCCTGGTTTCCGACACAGGCATTGGCATTTCCGCTATTAGCAATAACTGCCCGGGCAACCGGTGACAAAATATTTTCCCGGCACAATTGCACAGATGGTGAAAAGACTTTATTTGTCGTGAAGACACCTGCCGCAACAGACGGTACTGTAGAATATATCAGTGCAAGGTCTTTCTTATCATTTTTCTTGATACCGCACGTAACTCCCGCTGTCTTAAAACCTTGAACAGCAGTGATTCCCCCTTTAATTTCTTTCATAATGAAACTTTTCCTTCAATTATGCTATCTATCTTATACGTATACGTATTCTAACATTTTGAATTAATCTAATAAAACAAAATAAAATTTCATTTTTATATTGACAAGTATGGTTTTAAATGAGAAATTATTTGTTAAAAAAAACCTTTAGATTGTAAAAACCAAACACATCAAATAATTTTTTAAAGTTAATACTATAAACCTATCGTGATTCTCGTTATGCTGCAATACTTTAGACGATTAGTTTTTGTTTTTTTTGTTTCATTCCTCCTACTGATAAGCTTATCCTCTCTTTCGCATTCAAACCCTTTCAAAACACCGAATGGCCTGGAAAGCAAAGTCAATTTCTGGATAAAGGTATATACAGAATATAGCACTGATCAGGTGATTATCCATGATGCTGATAACCTGGACATTATATATGAAATTGTGGACTTTACCGGGCAGAAACACTTAAGCAAGAGAGCGAAAAATAAAAAGGTTAAAAGGGTTAAAAAGTTCTATAAAAATACTTTACGGAAACTTGCCAGAAAGAATAAGAATACAAAGATGGGCGCTCATGAAACAAAGCTTTATAACATGGTCAAAAAAAGTTTTTGGAACGCATCTAATAATATTCGAGCGCAGGTGGGACAAAAGGACCGGTTTCAAGATGGTCTGCGTCGATCCGGCTATTATATAGATGAAATGAGAAAAATTTTTAAAGAGTTTGGCCTGCCGCAGGATTTAACGGTATTACCGCATGTGGAATCATCTTTTCAAATCGGGGCTTATTCAAAATCAGGCGCAGTTGGGATATGGCAGTTTATTCGCTCAACAGGAAAACGTTTTATGATCATTAATTATGCCATTGATGAAAGACGGGACCCGATAAAATCAACAATCGCGGCAGCTAAATTGTTAAAAGGAAATTATGAAGAACTGGGGAACTGGCCTCTTGCCATTACCGCTTATAACCATGGACTGAATGGAATGAAGCGGGCCAAGAAAAAGCTGGGGTCGGATGATATCGTTGACGTTATCAATGATTATAAAGGCCGGAGGTTTGGATTTGCCTCTGAAAACTTTTACGCGGGGTTCCTGGCAGCGCTGGAAGTTTCTAAAAACCATCAAAAATACTTCCAGGGTATTATTTTTTACCAACCGAGACGATACGACAGCTACAAACTTTCCAAATATGTTGATACCAAAACTTTATCAAAACATTTCAACATGACTGTGCAAGAGGTTGTTCTGTACAACCCGTCCCTCAGACCACCTGTATTAAAATCCGAACAGTATATACCTGCCGGGTTTGTTTTCCATGTGCCAAAAAATCGCGTTTATAATTTACGTGTTGCCTATTCACGGATACCCGAAAAAGATAAATTCAGCTCACAAAAAAGAACAAGATGGTATAGAGTTCACCGCGGCGATACTCTCGGCAGAATTGCAAGGCGTTTCGGCACGTCGGTCAGGGCTTTAAAACAAAGAAACCAGCTTTCCAGGTCAGGAATCATTTATGTTGGACAGGTTTTGCAGCTACCCGGTAAAGGAAGAGTGATGACAGCTTCAGTACGGCAAAAAAAGACGGTGCTCAAGCAAAAAAATCAGGATAAAGTTTTTAGCGGAGAGTATAAACAGGTGGTTGTAAGAAAAAATGATTCCCTCGACATCATAAGCAGGAAATATGATGTCAGCATAAAGACTATTTTAAGAGAAAATGATATCAAAAACCGCAACATGATATACCCGGGACAGGTTTTACAGATACCAAAAATGGTAGACAAAAAGGATAAAGTTAAGCTGGCTAAATTGGAAAGTCCAAAAAAAGAGAAATTAGCAAGTCTTGAAAAAGCGTCAATAAACAAAATTGAATTGGTGGAGGTTAAAACAGAAACAGTTGTTGATAAAAGGCAGGAAACTTCAAATCACTTATTACCTGTTTCTGTGAGAAAAGACCCGGAAAACAATTTCCTGACTGGAATTATTTTTGTGGAAGTAGATGAAACAATCGGCCATTATGCGGAGTGGAGCCGTGTTTCAGCACAATTTATCAGGAAGATTAACGGGTTTAAATATGGACGTTTTATTCGGTTAAATCAAAAAATCAAAGTTCCTTTTTCCCGCATTACCCCGGATGTGTTTTTTCAAAAAAGGAGTGAATACCATAAAAGTATCCAGGAGGATTTTTTTGAGAATTTTAAAATAATAAAAAAAATTGAATATACTGTAAAGCCGGGAACTACCGTTTGGGAAATCTGTAATGAGATCTATGATATTCCATTATGGTTATTAAGAAGATATAACCCGAAGACTGATCTGGAAAACCTTAAAAAAGGTGAAAAGCTGATTATACCAATAGTTACTTAAACGAAATATCTGTGATCGTGATTATGATTTTTTTTGCGGCAAATAAAAAAATTACCTTCCATATTTTCTCTCCTTAATTAAAGCCTCCCTGCGGCAAAGCTAAGCCTATCTCTGCAAGACCCCAGGGAATGTGTCTGCTAAACACTTTCATTGCTATTTCATTTGCAAATACTATAGAATAAGAGAAAATCAATAAAAATTTGCAAAACATAATTGAAAGATCCTTTCATGAAGCCCTGAAACTCTCCCGGGAGAAAAAGGTTTCCATAAGAATAGCCGCTTTAATGCCTGGTATAAAGAAAATTTCAGACCCACTGCTCATCAGAGGTTTTTATGCCTGACAACTACAAAACAAATATTCCGGAATTAGACGACAAAATCAATTCACTCGTCAATAATCATTTTAATTCGAAGAATTCAGATCTTCTCCGTGAGATGTTCACCACAGTGGCAAAAGCAGGGTTGGAATCCTCTGATACAGGAGAGATGAAACTGTTAAACCGCAGTATCAAAGAATTGAGATATGCTTTCCGCATTTTTTCAGAATACCGGGATGTCAGGAAAGTCGTAATCTTTGGGTCCTCAAGAACAGCAGAAAGTCAGGCTGAATATCAAATGGCTGAGGAATTTGCCAGAAAAATAGCAAAAAAAGGTTTTATGGTTATGACAGGCGCGGGAGGCGGCATAATGGAAGCCGGTAACAAAGGCGCAGGAAAAAATAGTAGCTTTGGAATAAATATATTATTACCCATCGGACAAAAGCCTAACCCGTTTGTTTTGAATGACCGGCTGATCAACTTCAAATACTTTTTTACAAGAAAACTGTTTTTTCTTAAAGAATCCGATGCTACGGTGTTATTGCCGGGTGGATTCGGAACACTTGATGAAGGGGCAGAAGTTCTAACATTAGTTCAAACGGGAAAAAGCAAACCAAGGCCTATTATTTTCCTTGAACCGGAAGGAGGCAGTTTTTGGAAAGAATGGAATAATTTCATTAACAACAAACTACTCAAAAATAATTATATTTCAAAGGAAGATTTATCTTTATTTCAGGTGGTCAACAGTGTTGATCAGGCAATTGAAGAAATTGAGAATTTTCATTCTGTTTATCACTCAATAAGGTTTGTTCAAGACAAAACTGTTTTGAGGTTAAAGAAACCCGTTCCGAATGAAACGCTGCAAAAAATAAATGAAGTTTTCAAGGATATTTTAACCGACGGCACCATAACAGCCGGACCACCTTTTAAAGATGAAGTTAAAAACAACGAGTATGTGGATCTCCCCAGGATAATTATGTTATTTAACCGAAAGAGTTTTGGGAGATTAATGGAACTTATTCGTTTTATAAATAAAAATGCGGGTTAACCTAAATGTTATAAAAAAATGGATTTTTCAGCAGAAATTCCCGACCTCCAATATAATAAAATGATTTCCCCGATTTTTTAAGAAT
>CBDUII010000168.1:0-6060 GCA_965367285.1 uncultured bacterium | reverse complement strand
ACTCAAGTTAAAAATAGCTTCGCAAATTGATTAATGAAAGGGCATAAATGCCCTTCAAAATTTTGTTTTCATTTTTAAACCTATCCCTAAAGGTATAGGCTAATAGCCCAGCCGTTTACGGCTGGGATTATGAGAATTAAAAAATATACGCCTTTTTAGGCGCTGTTTAGTTCTTGTTTCTTACAGCGCCTTATGCAAAGCCAAGGCGTTTTAAAACATAACAAAGACCCGCCTTTTATTGGATGATTAGGAATTGAAAAAGGATCGCTGTGAGGATGTATCGGGGTTGGGTGTGTCCTGTTGCCGCGGTTTTTTAGGGACAACCGACCTACCAGGGGATGTCTTTTTAGGCAATTGTTATGCTTTTTTATAATTTTACAGCATCTAAACTTTTTGATGTGCCTAATTTAATATCATTATTCACCTCCCAAATAAATTGACATTATGGTATCATTATGATACCATATTTCATGCCGCCAAATATAAAACAACTCATCAAAGAACTTGAAAGAGCGGGTTTTGTTAATCGAGGCGGCAAAGGCAGTCATCGTAATTTTGTCCATCCAAAGGTTGAGAAACCTGTTACAATTTCAGGTAAACTTGGGAATGACGCTTTATCATACCAGGTAAGGGAAGTAATAAAAGCGATTGAGGAGTCGAAAAAATGAAAGATTCAGACCGTTATCTAAAAATAGTAGAATGGTCAGAAGAGGATCAATGTTATGTAGGGACTTGTCCGGGCCTTTTCTACGGAGGTTGCCATGGAGATAAAGAAGCTGAAGTCTACAAAGAATTGTGTGGAATTGTTAGAGAGAACATTGCTCTATATAAAGCAGACGGCAAACCTCTTCCTCCTGAAACAACCGGAAAGGATTATTCTGGTAAATTTTTACTCCGAACAGGTAAGGAATTACATAAATCTCTTACAATTCGCGCTTTGCAAGCAGGTGAAAGCTTGAACAACTTCTGTATCAGAGTATTGAAGAAAGCAATTACTCACTCAAAAAAAAGTTACTAAAAAACCATCGTTTTTGATGAGAGAGAACTTCGTCAAACGGTGAAACCTGAAGGCGGCGAATGGATAAAAGCTGAGAAGGCCATTGAACTTAACGCCCTATCGGGCGAACTAAAAAAGCAAACAGCATCAAATTTTCCATGTTTGATGCTATAATATTCAATAACATGGAAAGTTGTAATAATATTCAATATATATGCAAAACATGGAAAGCGCAACCATTTTTTTCCATGTTTTGCGTTTTAATATAACAATAGATGGAAAATATTACATGCTATAGGGGTATTAGATAAAAACTGTTTCCATCTATCAACAATGTTATACCTCTAAAGATAAAAATTGAAAATGATCCATCAACCAGAAATTTGGGACGTCATAAAAAAACAATTAGTCAAAGGCAAATGGATGTCGTTGGAAGAAATATACGAAACTGTTGAACAGCATTTATCGCTTGATCGCGAAGATTTTGAACCACAGTCTCCATCTTCCGACTTTCCAAAGTGGAAAAGAAATGTCAGGAATGTTCTGCAATATAGAAAGAAAACTGGCAAAATTACGTGGAGCGGTCAAGGGACTTACAAGATTTAGCAAGAAAAAGTAATCGTTTTTATTTATCGGGGATTGTTTTTTTATCATCGTCCCATCTATTGCTTGCTTCGCTTCGTAAAAAATGGGACTTGGTTTTATTTATTGTGTCCTGCATTTGCAAAAGACGCAAAAGCAGGGACTATTCAAGAACTGCTATCAAAGTTATTAGGTCTATCTGGTATAACATGTTCTTGCACCTGACCAAGAGCAGCGAGTTTTTTCCATAACGGGCTACTACACCCATTGTTTATAGATTTGCAAACAGTTTATTTCCTGTTTGCTCTTGTCAGGTGAAGAACGGTCGTTAGGCAAAATAAAAAAATGCCGGAAATTAGTAGATTCCTCGGAATCATCATTTATATGTACTTCCGTGCCATACTCTGACGTGGGAAAACGAAGCTGATTTTGCCCCTGAGTTTCTTCGAGAATTATTGATACAACCCGCCATCTCCGTAGACTTAAGATAGTAAACAGATTTTTAGTCAACAACCTCCTTATAAATAGTAATGAGCTGTTCTGTTATTTTGTCCCAATCGTAATTTCCCCGGGCTTTTTTTTGTCCGGCCTGTGCCAGTGCCTGTCTTCTCTCCCGGTTGTCCATGAGATACTTAAATGCCCTTAAAAGTTCTTTCTCATCATTTGGTTCTACAAGAATCCCGTCTTTGCCGTTTTCAACAAATGACGGCACACCTCCTACTTTGTTGGCGATAACGGGCAAACCGGCTGCCCAGGCTTCCAGGATTACTATTCCGAAAGGTTCATGAATGGAAGGCAGTAGAAAGAGATTAGCCGCATGGTAAGCGTCTACAAGCTCATTGCTGTTTGCATTTACCCCGTAAATTATGGTTACGTTATTTTTTAAATTTCTGCTTGCTATCTCTGTTTCAATAGATCCAGCATATTCTTCATTTGTAACAGAGCCAATAAAAACAAAATGAAAATCAGGATATACTTTTAATAATTCTGGAATATTACGAATTATAAAAAGCTGGTTTTTCTGCGGGTCGATACGTCCCACGGTAAGAATCACTGTGTCTTCCAAATCAATATCGTATTTTTTTCGAAAATTCGCGCCGTTCCCTTTTGAAAAACGTTTTGTATCCACTCCATTTGGCAAATGAATGACCCTTTTCCCGGGAAAACGTTTTTCTATCTCTTCCTTTTCTTTAAGCCCCACGCAAATGATAGCGGCAGCGTCCTCTAACACCCTGCGTGATCCTACCCACCAGCCGAGAAGTTTTCCCCACTCAAACGCGTTTTTGGTTGGAGCAGTCCAGCTTTCGGATTCCTCCGGAGGAACATCATAAACTCCACCGTGCAAAGAAACTATGTAGGGAATTCCTTTTTTTCCGGCAACATACCTGCAAATCCCTCCTATTCTTTTCATAGTATGAAGGTGTATAAGATCGATAGCGGGAGTTTTCAGCAGCAATCTCATCAGTTCAAAAGAGAAAAGATTCCCTCCTTTTTTATCTAATCGTCGCCTGGCACTTCTGCTTAACCCCCAGTAAGGATAGAAATAAGAAACCCTTCTTATTTTTACGCCTTCCATGGTGTCTGAATCTTCATCTGCCAGGGCTTTAGAACATATAATTTCCGTGTGATAGCCTTTTTTCAAGAGGCATTTGCCGGTTTCCAGGATAACCGTTTCTGTTCCTCCCCACTCGCTTCTGACAAAACGCCGGGGAACTTGAATAATGTTCATAGTTTAATTTTTTGCTAAATCAGAGGTTCATGAACAAAGGATCAACGTCATTAAGAATTGCTCCTAAGACCGGCGTTCCTGATTTTTTTAGTCTTACTACCGCATTTTTTAACATGGAAACTTTGCTTTTGCGGCTTCGGATTATGAAAATGATTCCGTCTGTCCGGCGGGCAATTGTTTCCGCATCGACATAGGGGAGCACAGGCGGTGAATCAATAAGAATGATAGCGTATTTTTTTGAAACTTTTTCAAGCAGTTCAAACATTCGATTCGAACCTATCAGCTCCGGTATTACTGCTTCTTTGATTTTCGGCAAACATTCCACGCCGGGAAGCATTGTTGGGAAAATCACTTCTTTTAATTCATCGGCTTCATAGGACAGATACTCCCCAAGTCCTTTTATTGGATTTTCCGGCTCTTGTATCAGATCACTTATACTATTCAGGCTTTCTTCAACCCTGATTTGTGAATCAATCAGCAGAACCAGTTCGTCCATTCTTCCGAAACTGAGAGCCAGGTTCGCGGCAACAGAGGTTTTTCCCTCCCCGTTTTGAGCGCTTGCGATTAAAAGACGCGTCCCTTTTTCAGGAAGCTGGTTTCTAATGTGACGGGCCATTATTCTAAAAATTTCCAAAGGTTCCATCTCCGCCTCATTCGGAAAAATTTCTTTGCTTGATTTCAACATGGGTACAGCACCGATTACCGGCAGAGAGAGTTTTAACGGTATTTCTGCTTCAGATTTTATAGAAGTATCTATTAACTCCAATAAAAGAACTATGCCGAATCCTGTTAGGGCAACGATGAAAACCGTTGAAATAAACAAAAGTTTGCGGTTGGACTTGAGAGGCAGGACCGGTTTTCCGGCTTCTGAGATAAGAGCAAAGTCGGTTATGTCGGATTCAAAGACTCGGCGTGTATCGGCAAGTATCTTTTCGAGAGGCATTTTTTCTTCTTCCAGTGACAATACATCCCGCCTTAATGCTACGTGTCTCCTTTGCAGCGCGGGAAGCGTGCCCAGTTTACTTTCAACTTTTTTGCGTGCCTTTTCAAGGTGCTTCACCTTTTCCGCCAGCGCCACTCCTTTCAGTTGAATGTCGAATTCCCTTAACATAATCTCCTGCAGCATTCGTCCCGAGTGAGTAGCCCCCTGCCTGGTAGGAATAACTATTTTGTCAAGCCTTGCAATTTCACTTTTCCACTCTTTTATTTGTTCCGTGTCTTCTGTTACAGCCTTTTGTTTTTCATACTCAACACGAGCTTTATTGAAGTCCTTTTTTGAAATCAGCCCTTCTTTTTGGAGCCTCCGGGCCTGCTTAAACTCCAGCTCTTTTTGCGCTAATTCAGCGGCATTTGCGCGGTAGCCGCGGTCCTTTCTAATAGAGTTATCAAGCCTTCTTAGACGTACATCCAGGTCTTCAAGGTTTTCCAGTTCCGCATTGGCTGTTTTTTCTTTCACCATTCTTTTTTTCAGTTTTTCTGTTATCCGGTTAAAATTCTCTTTTTGCAGTTCAATGGTATTTTTTTCAATTTGCGCCTCTTCAAAGAGAAGGTTTACTGAAATAAGCTCATCAAGGTACCACCGGGCTTCTTTGTCAAGATCCACTACCTTGTTGCTGGTGGTGAAGTCCAGCAGCGCCTGATCCGCTTTTTTTAATTGCTCAACAACGGTTTGCAAATGTGTTTTCAAACTGGTAATTTTTTTTTCAGCGCCTTTTTTTCGGATTCCGCGCTGGCTTTCCAGAAACACCTCTCTAATAGTATTTACTATTGCTGCCGATTTCTCCGCGGAATTCCACGTGGCGCGAATTATCTTAAGATTCGTTTCTCTTTTAACAAAAACCTCTATTGATGAACCCAGTTTCTCAATAGTGATTCTCAGCTTACGAATCCTTCTTGTGTCCTCCAGTTTCTTAATTATTTTTACCAGGTTTTTTTGTGTGGTTAGAGACTGCGCCTCATCGATTTCGTTTTTCAGTTCCTCCTGTGGCTTGTAAAGCATTATTGTTTCCGATTGGTAGACACGGGTTCCAAAACTAATTCCGACAACAACTCCGGACACAATTGAAGCAATAAGTATTACCGCAAGCACACGCCATCTCCGCCATAAGCCAAGTAAAAAGGTACGAGGGTCGAAGGGAAGCTTTTCTTCATGAGAATCGATGTTGTTGTTCTGGCTGTTCATATTAAATTAACCCATTCGGGGAATTAAAAAAAAGTAACCGCTAATTACACTCATTATTTCTCTTTTTCAATTCGTGCAATTCGCGTAATTCGTGGTAAATTTTATTTTGGTCGCGGCTCTGTAGAGCTGTGATTAATTAAGTTTTGGTTATACTTTCAGTTTTAGTATTTTCATTGAATGCATTTTCAGCTATTTTCCAAGAGCTTTATTAAGCGCATGGGCTGAATTAATCAGGCCAATGTGTGTCAGCGCTTGTGGAAAATTGCCTAAGGCTTCGAGAGTTTTTGGATTAGTTTCCTCTGCATACAATCCCAGGGAGCTTGAGAGTTTTATCATATGGTTGAAATATTTTTCAGCCTGTTTTTTTTGACCGGCCTCCGTCAGAACTTCAATCAACCAGAAGGTGCAAATATTAAAAGTTCCTTCTTTACCTTGAAGACCGTCACTGTTTTTATAGCGGTAAACTAATTGATCTTCAGTAAGATGCTTTAAAGTTTCGCGTAACGTATTCACCATCTTTTCTTCCGTGCCCGTCCGAACAGACAAATGTTATATTAAGAGATTGCGTGG
>CBDUII010000167.1:0-6090 GCA_965367285.1 uncultured bacterium | reverse complement strand
GATGCTAACGTCTGATCGTTTAGTAATCCAGCGTGTCAGCGAAATTACCCGGATAAAGGGTGTATCGAAGTTGACTGCCAGTGTATTGCCCCTCCTTGTCATTGAAATAGTAATGGCCTGACTGGTGGATGACGAAAAAGTAACTTTTGTCCTGAAATAAGACTCGAAAGCTTTCCAGTTCTTCTATCCCCCGCCTGGCAAGCTCCGGGTCGTTTTCGTTTTTGGCCCATCTTAAAATCGCCGGTGATGTTGTAAGCTTTGTCGCTAACACAACTTCTCGATGAAGAGGTTTGAGGGTGCGTTCCTTTTCGAAGAGTACTTGCTTTTCAGCAAAACGCAATACGAGAAGGGTAATGATATCCGTGGTGATCCACTGAAATGCTATATAGGTAGATATGGACGTCGCAGCAAAAGCAATCATTGCAAAGAAAACAAACCTGACTTTTAGGCTTTTGCTAAACAAATATGGCATGGGAAAAGGACTGTCTTAGCCAACTTACGGTATTGGCAAACCTGAATTTGATTTTATTTTGCGTAAATTTTATATGAGGATAGTACTTTAGTCAAGGTGTTTCGATGTCGTACTCTCCTCAGAAAAGAAAACAATACTATTGTGAAGATTACATTTACTTCGAAATCTGTTTGAGGAACTTGACATATAGAAAGAGGGGCGGCTATAATTTTTTAGAACTTAGATTCTTCGCTTCGCTCAGAATGACAAGCGAAGGGCTCGAAATGACATTTCCGCCCAGTTGTCATTCCGGGGGAGCACTTCACTGCGTTCAGCACAGGCTCCGCGACCGAGGAATCTCAACATTGAAATTCCTATACCTAAATTTTAATCAGTAGTGTCCTGTTAGAAAATTGCATAAGTCGACTTTGTCATGCCCGAATTGTAGATGTCAAGTAATTCGAGGACAGTTTTTATGTGATAAAACCAGGATGCAAAAACCTAACCGGACAACGCTGAATTTTTTAATGTCTCTATGTTAAAAAAATACGCTCAAGTATTTATTACAGTATTGTTTATTGCCGACCTTGCCGAGATTGTTCTATCGTGGTTGGCAGCTTATTTTATCCGATTTAATCTGCGAATATTTCCCTTAAGGGCCGATATTCCCGACATTAACGATTATTTGATTTTTATGTTTTTTATTATAATTGTTTTCCCCATATGTTTAACAGGAAGCGGTCTTTACAAACCCATGCGGGGGAAAAGTCAAATTTATGAGTTTACCAATATTCTTAAGGCAACTTCTTATTCTGTTATTATCCTGACCGCAGTGACCTTTTTTTATCGTGAATATTCCTATTCTCGAATTGTAGTGGCCCTTTTTTGGTTTTCAAGTATTTTAACTATAAGCCTTTCGCGTTTTTATTTAAGGAAATCCTTAAAATATTTTAGAGAAAAAGGATACAACCTCCGATATATTTTAATTGTTGGAGCAGGGGACCTGGCAAAAAAACTTGCTGAAAAGATTAACCTTCATCCGGAAATAGGATTTAATATAGTTGGATTTTTAACGGATCATTCTGAAAAAGTTGGTCAATCCATTTCAGGGAAAAAGATATTAGGGCAATTGGAAGATGTTCAAAAAATCGTGAGGGAATATAATATAGACCAGCTTTTTATAGCTTTGCCTCGCCATGCCCATGAAAGACTGGAAAAAGTTATCGGCTGCCTGGGAGAGGAGTTTGTTGATATCAAAGTCGTGCCGGATCTTTTGCAATTTATGCGGCTCAATCCGGGGATTGAAGACCTGGACGGCTTGCCTATAGTCAGTTTAAGTGAAGGGCCTTTATATGGTTGGAACAGACTGTTCAAGAGGCTTGCTGATATTGTTACTTCTTTAATCATGCTGATTATTATGTCCCCTGTGATTATAATTATGGCAATTGCCATAAAATTAACTTCCAAAGGGCATGTTTTTTATAAACAGGAACGTATGGGATTCAGTGGCCGCCATTTTACAATGTATAAGTTCAGGACTATGTTCGAGGATGCTGAGGAAAAAACAGGGGCGGTCTGGGCAAAAAAAGGTGATTCTCGCATAACATCAATAGGAAAATTCTTGAGAATGAGAAGTCTCGATGAACTTCCGCAATTTTTTAATGTGCTGAAGGGTGATATGAGCATTGTAGGGCCAAGACCTGAACGGCCCGTGTTTGTTAACGATTTCAAAAAATCCGTTTACCAATATATGCTGCGGCATAAAATGAAAGCGGGCATTACAGGATGGGCGCAGGTAAACGGTTGGAGAGGTGATTCCTCACTAGAAAAACGGGTTGAATATGATCTTTATTATATCGAAAACTGGTCCCTTTTGTTTGATCTGAAGATTATATGGCTGACTGTCTGGAAAGGACTAATTAACAAAAACGCTTATTAGTGTAGAAATAAGCGTTTAGCAGTCAGCTATCAGCAATCAGGCGGCTTCAATCGCCTTCGGCAATTTTCGCGCCCTCTTTTGTGTGCCTGTTTTCTCCTTAAAAAAACCATCGGTAAATCAAGTCTTTCAAAAATAGGCTTTAATTGTTAGAATAAAAATATAGAAACTTTTATAATCTTTTAAACAAAATTTAAAAATAGTAAATCAGGAGTCGCTATAATGTCGAGAAAAAAAACTATTACCAGTCTGCTTGCAACGTTTTTCATTATAGGATGTCTAATATTTATACTGCAAATAAATAAAAACCCGATGGACAGCCTGTCAGTGATAGAAAACCCGGGATTACAGAAACAAGTAAAAAAAATATCCATGGAAAATAAGCAGGAAACCGCGAAAAGTGAAAAACACTACAACCGCCTAATAAACGAGAAAAGCCCTTACCTGCTTAAACATGCTGAAAACCAGGTGGACTGGTATCCCTGGGGTGATGAGGCATTTGAAAAGGCGCGCGAAGAAGATAAACCTGTTTTTCTATCTATCGGATATTCCACCTGCCACTGGTGCAATGTGATGGAACGGGAATCATTCAATGATCCCGAGATTGGCAAGTTGATGAACGATGCTTTTGTCTCCATTAAGGTAGATCGCGAAGAAAGGCCGGATATCGATAATATTTATATGACAGTTTGCCAGATGATGTCGAGAAACGGGTGTGGGTGGCCGCTGAATATCATTATGTCGCCGGACAAAAAACCTTTCTTTGCCGCTACTTATATTCCAAAAAATACCCGATTTGGTAGATACGGCTTGATGGAGTTTATACCAAAAGTCAAAGAAGCGTGGCAAAACAAAAGGGATGAAATTTTATCTACTGCAAACCGTGTTGTTGAAGCTCTTGAAAACGTTTCTGCAAACACACCCGGCGACGAACCTGATGAGGGAGTTCTTAAAACCGCGTTTGAACAGCTTAATATTGGTTTTGATGCTGAGCATGGTGGTTTTGGCGCGGCTCCCAAGTTTCCTTCTCCTCACACGCTTTTGTTTCTTCTTCGATACTGGAGCCGTACCGGAGACAGCAAATCGCTCTTGATGGTGGAGAAAACCCTTCAGGAAATGAGCCGCGGTGGCATATATGATCAGCTTGGTTTTGGCTTTCATCGCTATTCCACCGACGAGCAGTGGATTGTTCCGCATTTTGAAAAGATGCTGTACAGCCAGGCTCTCCTGTCGATGGCTTATGCTGAAACATACCAGGCTACCGGCAAAAAGGAGTACGCAAAGACAGCTAAAAATATCTTTACTTATGTACTTCGCGATATGACGTCTCCCGAAGGCGTGTTTTACTCTGCTGAAGACGCGGACAGCGAAGGCGAAGAAGGCAAGTTTTATCTCTGGACTAAGGATGAAATTGAAAACGCGCTCAATAAGAACGAGGCAGAACTGATCATAAAGGTTTTCAACATCGAAAAGGAAGGCAACTATATTGACCAGTTGAAAAGAGAGAAAACCGGCGATAATATTTTCCACCTTCAGAAGCCATTAGAAAAAATCAGCGCGGAAATGGGTGTTTCTTTAGAGGAAATTGAACTTCGTTTAGAAAAGGCGCGCCAAAAACTTTTTACCATTCGCGAAAAACGAATTCATCCTTACAAAGACGACAAAGCCTTGACTGATTGGAACGGACTTATGATTGCCGCGTTGGCAAAAGGAGCACAGGCCTTTGATGAGCCAGCCTATACAAAGGCTGCCAGGAAGGCGGCAGATTTCATCTTGAATAACATGCGCTCCTCAACCGGACGGCTTTTGCACCGCTACAGAGTCGGCGAAGCCGCCATCCCGGCCATGGTGGGAGATTACGCGTATTTTACCTGGGGCTTGCTGGAACTTTACGAAGCGACTTTTGAAGTGAAATACATAGACGCGGCAATTGAACTTACTGAAGACATTCTCAAACATTTCTGGGATAAAAAGAACGGCGGGTTTTTCTTTTCGGCCGATGCTAATGAAACAATCATGGTTCCCTGGAAAGATTTCAGTGACGGCGCCATGCCTTCCGGTAATTCTGTTTCCATGCTCAACCTTTTGCGCTTAGGACGCATAACAGGTAACGCAAAATTTGAAGAAAAGGCGTCGGAAATAGGACGACTCATGTCAAATGAACTCAGACGCTTTCCAACGGCATATACTCAGCTTTTAATGGCGCTGGATTTCGGATTAGGTCCTTCCTACGAAATAGTCATTTCAGGCAGAACCGATGCAAAAGACACAAAAGAAATGCTAAAAGCTATCAGGTCACGTTTTATACCTAATAAAGTGGTCATACTGCGGCCGGCGGAGCAGGAGCCGCCTGATATCGTACGGATTGCAAAATTCACCGAAAACCAGATTAGTATTGACGGCAAATCTACCGCGTATGTCTGCCTTAATTACAACTGCAAACTCCCCACCACTGATATTAACGAAATGCTCGGATTCTTGAAAATAAAGAAAATATCCTGAAGCCGCATAGATTCTTTTTAAAAATATGTGATACTTTTATCTTCCCAGCGTACTCTGCACTACAAATTTGTAAAAGTGTGTTTTTTTACAGCGGCTTATGTGAAGCACAGCGACTTATGCAAGGCTTAGCACAATTTTGTGGATAACTTTTTTTAAATACTTGATTTATAACCAGTAGAGTAAAGGCAGAATAGCTAATTGAGCTATTCTGCCTTTACTCTACTGAGCTTCGTGGTAAAAATTTTGGTTGCGGCTTCGCTGCTCTATGATCTTAGTGGTGAAAATCCTTAAACACCATTTCTTTTTTTGTACTGGTAAAATTTATATTAAATATGGATTTTTTGCAGCATTTTTTTTGCTTCTGTAAAGTTTGGATTAATCTCTAACGCTTCTTTAAAGTGTTGGATAGCATCCTTCTTTTTATCGCCTTCTAAATATGCCATCCCCATATTAAAGAAGATCATTTCATTTTTAGGTTCCATCCGCAGAGCCTTTTTGTAATCCTCAATTGCTTTTTCCCACTTTTTTTGCCTTCTGAGAGCAATACCCAGGCGGTTATACACATGAACATTTTCTTTTTGGGCCAATGACGTACGGAAAAGCATTTCAGCTTCTTCTGCCTTACCATTTTTCAAATATACTTCAGCAATTTCTTCTGCCATTTGAGGATTCTGTTTCATCGCCATCTTAAATACCCGCTGTGCTTTTTCCGGATCTCCATCTTCTTCCAGGGCAAGTTTTCCAATTTTTACCTGCCTGTTCGCATTATTTGGACTAATCTCTGCCGCTTTTTCCAAAGAAAGTAATGCTTCTTTCATATTACCGGTTTTGAGTAAAAAATCAGCCACTGTGTTATGGGCTCTTAAATATTCTGGATTTTTTTCTACTGCTTCTTTATACAGCTGATATGCCTTTTCATTCTCCTTTTTCTCTTCATAAGCCCTTCCCATTATAATACGAACACTTGCGCTTTCCGGTTTGATTTTTAATACCTCCTCAAGAATGGCAAGAGCTTCATCAAAATTACCCTGCTTTATAAGCTCTTCTCCTTTTTTTGGGAAGAGAAGGGGAGGTGGGGGATGATGAGTTGTAAGAAGGGTTTTCCGGAAAGTTGAGGCGAGCAAAGTGGGAAGAATGTAGTTTTCCGCTTACTGTTTGAGGTAGAGAGTAAGGAGAGCCTTTGTGGGCTATGTATTTATCA
>CBDUII010000166.1:0-6113 GCA_965367285.1 uncultured bacterium | reverse complement strand
AAGGTTGTGAATGTGGGAATGACATGCTAGTAGTGGGGGAATGACAATCATGGTTCTAAGTTTCTCTGCTATACATAAGGTGCTATAAAAACAACAACTTCAACAGCGCCTAAACTTTTTTAAAGATGTTACTTTTAATTTAGAAAATAAAGGGAATAATTGACAGGATGGTTCGAGAAGATTAAATCGACAGCTATTCACCAAGGAATGATTTTTTTGGTAGTTTTAACACGAAGGCATCTCTCAAGTTTTGGAATTATATGAAAAAATCAGCTTGTCATCTTTGAGCTCTATCTCGACACTTCCACCTTTCTCAAGCTTGCCGAACAGGATTTCATTACCGAGAGACTGTTTTATCTCCTGATGGATAACACGTGCCAAGGGACGCGCTCCATACGCAGGATCATATCCTTTCTTTGCCAGCCAGGTCCGGGCTTCCGGTGTCAGCCGCAGTAATACTTTTTTGTCTGCTAGTTGAGTTTCAAGTTCAATTATGAATTTATCCACTATCCTTTCTATAATATCAATGCCTAATTGGCTGAATGTAATAACAGCATCGAGGCGATTGCGGAATTCAGGGCTGAAGGTTTCTTTTAACGGCTTATCAGAGCCGCTTTTTTTAGCAGAATCAACCTGGCCAAATCCCATTGTTCCTTTAGCTAATTCACGGGCGCCCACGTTACTGGTCATAATTAAAATCACATTCCGAAAATCAGCTTTTTTACCATTGTTGTCTGTTAGTGTGGCATGATCCATTATCTGCAATAAAATATTAAACAGATCCTGATGAGCCTTTTCTATTTCATCGAGCAGTAGAACAGAATACGGAGATTGGTTAATTGCCTCGGTTAAAAGGCCGCCCTGTTCAAAACCAACATACCCGGGTGGAGCACCGATCAGCCGCGAGACAGTGTGCCGTTCCGAATATTCACTCATATCAAAACGTAAAAACTTAACCCCCATGATTCGAGCTAATTGTTTGGCAACCTCTGTCTTTCCGACGCCTGTCGGGCCTGTAAATAAATAAGATCCGATCGGTTTTTCAGGATGTGAAAGCCCGGCTCGAGATAATTTAATGGCATTTGCCAAAGCCCCAATAGCTTTATCCTGCCCAAAGATTTGAAGTTTAAGATCACGCTCCAGTGTCTTGAGGTGTTTTTTATCACTGGAGGATACGGTTTTTGCGGGTACCCTTGCAATGCCTGCTACAATCTGTTCGATTTCTTTGACGCCAATGGTTGACTTCTGTTTGGACGCCGGAACGACCTTCATAGACGCGCCTACTTCGTCTATAACATCTATTGCCTTATCCGGAAGTTTCCGGTCATTAATATATTTAGCCGAAAGTTCCACAGCAGACCGCAGAGCTGACATGGTAAATTTGATGCTATGGAATTTCTCATAATGAGATTTCAACCCTTTAAGTATTTGTATTGTTTCCTCGACTGTAGGTTCATTGATCTCAATTTTCTGGAATCTCCGTGCGATTGCCCTGTCCTTCTCAAAATAATTCCGGTAATCATTATACGTAGTTGAACCAATGCACTTCAGTTCTCCCGAAGCCAGAGACGGTTTTAGCAGGTTGGAAGCATCCATGGAACCGCCGGAGGTAGCTCCTCCGCCGACGACTGTATGAATTTCATCTATAAAAAGAATAGTATTTTTCATCTTCTTGATCTCATTAATAACGCCTTTTAACCGCATCTCGAAGTCACCACGGTATTTGGTGCCAGCCAATAATGCCCCCATATCCAAGGAATAAATAATGGCGTCCTTGAGGACATCCGGTACTTTTCCCTCAAATATCCGCAAGGCCAGCCCTTCGGCAAGCGCTGTCTTGCCAACGCCGGAATCTCCCACAAACAATGGGTTGTTTTTTCGTCTGCGGCAAAGAGTCTGTACTGTGCGGGTTAACTCTGCTTCTCGTCCTATAATCGGATCGATCTCTCCTTTTGCGGCTTTTTCTACCAGGTTAACAGTAAAGGCCTCAAGCGGACTTTTGGGAGGGCGCTCACTCTCTTTAGTACCGGGTTCTTTTTCTTTTTTCTTTCCGGGTAAAATTTCTCCATCTTCCCCTGAAATTCCATGGGCAAGGTAATTGACAATGTCGTATCGAGTAATACCGAATTTTTTCAGGAAATAAGCGGCAAAAGAATCAGGTTCGTCAAAAAGCGCGACAATTAAATCGCCGCCCGTTATTTGTCCCTCTTTTTCTGAACTTTGAAGATGAATGGCTGCTCTTTGAATGACTCTCTGAAAAGATATTGTAGGTTCCGGATGTACTTCGCTGCTTTTCGGCAAAGGAGTTAAATGTTTATGCAAAAATTTGTTTAATTCATCCTTTATGGCCTCAGAGTTTCCTCCGCAATACTCAATGATCTTAGCTGTTTCAGTATCATGAAGGAGTGCATAGAGCAGATGCTCTAATGTCATGAACTCATGACGCCTTGAGCGCGCGTCTGCAGCTGCTACATTAAAGGCAATTTCAACTTCAGGACCTATTAAACTCATTTTACTCGGGCTCCAAACTGCATTTTAAAGGATGCTCTTGTTTCTTTGCGTACGAATGAACCTGACTTACTTTTGTTTCGGCAATTTCAAATGTAAAAATCCCCGCGACGCCCTTGCCCTTTTTGTGTACACTCAACATTATATGGTTGGCCTCGGTTTCATTTTTATGAAAGAATTTTTTTAGTACCACAACAACAAACTCCATAGTCGTATAGTCATCATTATGTAAAACAACCCTGTAAAGAGGGGGTTTCTCTACTTCTTCCCTCTTTTTGGTTATAACATCTTCTTCAAAACTGTGTTCATCAATAGCCATAAAATGTCTCGCTTTTCATCTAACTATATTTCTCGATAAAATATTCTAAGGATTTATTTTTTCGCTTTGACACATTCAAAGAGAAACCATTTAGAACTTCAATCATAAAATCGATCTTAGAATCAAATTTTTTTGGGATTAAGTCATTAAACATTTCTTTAGTTATATGATCTGTTGTATTAAACGATTTCAAGCCAAGCGTACGAGCTTTTTTATCATTTAAACCGGCAAGATACCAGCTTTCAATTTCCTTTACAACTATTATTATACTCTCTTTATCAACCTGTTTATATTCATTTAACAATGAATTCTTTTTTGCCGTCATGCAAGGTTCTGCATTAATATCTGACACAAAAACATAGTCAGCATCCATCGCCTTAATGCTTTTCAAGAAATTATTAACTTGCTTGTATTTCTTTTTCGCATAAGTCCTCACTTCCCTTAAATCATATTCATCTTTAAATATTAAATCTTTAGCATAATTAAAAAATCTTAAGTCATCTTCTCCTTCAACCAATATGAACAACCTTTTGATGGGCATTTAAATTTCCAATAAGTTTTGCGTAAAAAGCTCATCCATCCCTATCTCATTTTTTAGAAATGTTTTTATTTCATTTTTATCCGCCGGTCGGGAATTAGTTGAAAATCCTTCTTTATCACGCGAAACAAGCAATATATCGTTTAAATCGGCATATTTAACGATCTCAGGATTATGAGTAGTTATAATAATCTGTTTATTTTTTGACGCGTCCTTCATCATATTTATTACTTTCGGAATCAGGTACGGGTGTATATTTCTTTCCGGCTCTTCTATTATTGTTAATGGTTTGCTTTCAAAATATAAAGCGATAATTATTCCAGCTATATTTATGGTTCCGTCAGAAATTAAAGAGGCTGGAATATAATGCTTTTTAGAATATGTTTCCTTTAAACTAAACAGTAAAGACTTATCCGCAAATCTTTCAACATTAAGAGCATCTACAAAAGGCAACATTTCTTTCATTAGATTAAAGAATTTTCTTTTCTCATCTCTGCTTTCTACTATGTTTTTTAGAACTATGGACAGGTTACTGCCATCTTCTTCTAACTCAGATTTCCCGGTTACAGGAGAAGCCTTTTGGGGCAGCTTGGGGTCAAAAGCGTATATTGAAATGCCATCAAAAATTTTCTTCACATGAGGAAGTACAATGAATGGCATTTCAATTAGAGTGACATTTGCAGGGAATTTCTCTCTTTGTAAAAATGAAGGGAAAATGTTGTCTTTTTTTATTTTTAAACCCTTTGGCAAAGTTAAATCAAAGTTCAACTTCCCATTAAGCTTTGAGTAAACAATTTTTCCATTCCCTATCTTCTCTTTTTCCTTTATTGCTCTCCTTCGTCTTTCAAGCCTAACAAATTTAATGCTTTGAGTTAGTTTGTCTTTTTCGATAAGAAAACCCAATCCTTTCTTTTTAAATTTTACTGAAAAACTATAAATGGCTTGAAAAGTCTTTATACCTATAATTTTTTCTTCTTCTTCCTCAATTGCCCTCATACCAGACATGTCGAACAACAATTTCTACTGAAAAGTTTTGAGACGAACCTATTTTTACATTCCTAAGATACTCTGCGCCGCCTTGCATCTGCAACGCATTATCCGGACCGGAATTATTAATATCTTTTAAAAACTTAAAGATTTGAAGGAAGTTAGACTTCCCTGACGCATTGGAACCAATTAATATATTGAACTTGCCAAGTTCTATCTCTAAATTCTTAAAACTTTTAAAATTTGATATTTTAATTTTTTTAATTGCCATAGCCGATAAAGTGAAGATATACCAAAATAACTCTTTCCAACAACCCTTTTTTTACATATTATTCTATCAACTATATTATATATAAGCAATCAGGTATTAATGATAAAAAAACGGCAAACAATTTTATTAGACCATACTGCTCATCACAATGGAGCGGAGTGTTTTTTTGAGTTCTTTAAACTTCAGCGAAAAATGCCCGATTTGATCTCTTTTCATGAAATCCTACTTCATTTTGCTAATCTCCCTTACGAAACTCTCAGCAAAATACTGACATTAATCAATAACTTGTATTCTCAAATTAACATCCTTCTGCCGTATTGGGCTATCGCTGACTACATTTCTCATAACGTAGTCATCCCTTCTTTCTCTTTGACTTATTGCCTTCACTTCATTTTGAATTTTATCGGATTTGTTTGTTATCCTGTCATGGCGGATATGCGCGCCGGCAAAAATATCCATTGCTGTCTGATTGTAGTTTTGGGTTCCGTTAAATATCTGGTGGATCCCGGCTATCTCCTGAAAAAACCGATGGAAATCAATCCTGAAAGAGATCGAACTATTAAAAACGAGTTCGCAGGCATAAAACTAAAATTCGATCAAAAAAATCAAAACTATAATTTGTTTACTTTTAATAATTTTGAACCTAAATGGCGATACAGGTTTCAGGATAAACCTGTGTCACATGATGAATTTTTGGATCACTGGTTTGCTTCTTTCAAAGGGAATTCCATGCATAGAATTTATTTGACCAAAAGAATAGACGAGGGGATCTTTTTTGTCTGCGGTAATTTTATGCGGAAAACCACTTTTGAGGGGAAGCAAAATTTTAATATTAAAAAAAATTATCATTCGGCTATTTACGATATTTTTGGGATTGACAAAGAACTTACCGAGCATGCCAGGTCAACATTAAAAATGAACCTCGAAAAAGAAAGAGCTTTAGGTCTCTGGGCGCCAAAATGAAACCAATTGAACCGGATCCGGTAAAGCTTTTTATCGGAATTTTATTCAGCGACGTAAAATTACTGGAAAGGGCAATCCCTCTTCTTACTGAAAAATTCGGGAAAACAGATTACACCAGTCCGGAGTTTGATTTTAAGGTTTCAGATTATTACAAAGAAGAGATGGGAGGCCCGATTTTACGGAAATTTATTTCTTTTTCAAATTTGATTAATCCAGGAGAATTAGCGAAAATTAAAATAAATACTGCCGAAATAGAAGATCAGCTTGCTGTAAATGGCAAACGAAAAATTAACCTGGATCCGGGATACATGGATTTGAACAAAGCGGTTTTAGCTTCTGCTAAATACAACGTACAGCAAATTTATCTTGATCTTGGAATTTATGCGGACCCGACCCTCTGGTATGACAAAAGAAATTTTCATCCATACCCGTACAGTTTCAATGACTGTAAAACCGGAGAATCTAATAAAAACTTTCTTCAAATTCGGGATTTATATAAAACAGGAAGGAAATAAGAGAATTATTTA
>CBDUII010000165.1:0-6128 GCA_965367285.1 uncultured bacterium | reverse complement strand
AAGGCACTTGGTGCTCTTGTTTTCGCGGCCAGCTTTGCTTTGTTCACTCTAAGTCCATCTGTTCAAGGCATATTCGCGAATGTAGAATATTTTGTGATTCTATTTGCAGTTGGAGGAATCTTTTTTTTGTTAAAGGAGTATGAGGAAAATCGATTACTACCATTTTTTTTCAGTGGTTTATTGTTGGGAATTGGTATTTTGATGAAACAGCACGGAGCTGCATTCGTTGTTTTCGGAGCTTTGTACATTGTAACCGATTCATTGGGTTTTGGTCCGAGCCGCTGGAAATTATTGATATCGAGAATTTTATCATTCATTTCAGGAGTGGGATTAATTTATGGACTTACATGCCTTATTTTAGTTTTTGCAGGTGTATTTAAAAATTTCTGGTTCTGGACTGTGAATTATTCGCTGAAATATATATCTCTCGTTTCAATTGAGCAGGCATGGATAAACTTTAAATACCGATCAACAACTATATTAGCTTCCGACACTTCATTATGGTCAATGGCCGTTATTGGCCTTTTTATGCTTATCTGGAAAAAAAGGATAATCCGGCAAAAGATTTTTATTATTATGTTTATACTCTTTTCCTTCCTTTCTATCTGCCCGGGATTCTATTTCCGCTCCCATTACTTTATCTTGCTGCTTCCCGTTACGGCATTATTGGTAGGTTTTGCTGTAGATACACTCGAGGATTTTCTTTTAAACGTTCGGTATTTTTATCTTCGGCGGGGCATTCTGGTATCGCTTGCAGTAATCTGTTTAACTATATCAATCTACCAAAACAGGGAATATTTATTTCAGATGACCCCTTCCTCAATAAGCCGTCTTGTCTACGGATACAATCCATTTCCGGAGGCGTTAGAAATAGCGCGCTATATCAGAGAGCATACTGAAAAAAGTGATAGAATTGCTGTCTTAGGATCTGAACCACAAATATTTTTTTACTCAAATCGACGTTCAGCAAGCGGGTATATTTATATGTATCCACTCATGGAGAGCCATGACTTTGCCATCCAAATGCAGAGGAATTTTATAAAGGATATTATAACGGTTAAGCCAAAGTTTCTTGTTTTTGTTAACATATCAACTTCATGGCTGCAGCACCAGAACTCTCCTGCCTTACTGCTTAATTGGTTTAAACGTAGCTGGTCAACCAACTTCAAGGTTGTAGGTCTTGTGACTATCTGGCCTGATAAGTCAGTTTATCAATGGCGTGAAAACCTTGATTTGCCGCCTCTTTCCTCTTTTTCAATAGCTGTGTTTGAACGAAGAAAAAAATAGGCGCTTGAACTAACAAACTATAAAAATGTAATGTTAAAATAGCCTGTTTAAAAAATAATTTTTACCATAATCTCGACGAGATGAAAAAAATAAAACTTAAAGATTTAATTTCTTATACGGACTCTTTACTGAAAGTTGATGATTTCAGGGATCACTCTCCCAACGGCCTTCAGGTGGAAGGAAACGAGGCAATTGAAAAAATTGTTACCGGTGTCAGTGCCTCTTTAGAACTTTTTAATTATGCAGTGAAAGAAAGCGCGGACCTAATATTAGTTCATCACGGGATGTTCTGGGATTCCGATTCCCGTGTAATCCAGGGAAGCGTCAAACAAAGATTATCGTTACTGTTAAAAAACAACATCTCATTGGCCGGATACCATCTTCCTTTGGATGCTCACCCTGTGTATGGGAATAATGCCCAAATAATTAAAAAGCTGAACCTGATGAAACGAAAGCCCTTTGGAATATATGAAGGGAAAAGGATCGGTTTTATAGGCTATACAAAAAGAAAGGAAAACATAAATGCATTTATAAAAAAAATCAAACAAACTATTGACAATGATATCTTAACGCTTAAATTCGGCAATAATACGATAAATAAAGTGGCTGTGTGCAGTGGTGCAGCTCCTGAACTGGTAAAGGAAGCAATAAAGAACAAAGCCGATGTATTTCTAACGGGTGAAGCAACGGAATGGGTTTATCACCTGTGCAAGGAAGAAAAAATTCATTATATTGCTGCCGGGCATCACGCTACGGAAAAGTTTGGAATACAGGCGCTTGGTAATCATTTACAAAAAAAATTCAAGATCAAATTGAAGTTTATTGATTTACCAAATTCCATCAAATAAAAATTTTAGATTTTGTTTTTAAAATATGCAATCTATAATATGAAATCCAAAATCCATTTAAACTAACCCACCACGTTATAACTTCTTACACGGAACTTCACTCCTAATTCCTCTTTCGCGATTCGTTCGCATTCCTGGATATTTATTTGCTTGGGGATACCCACAACAGTAGCGACCACATTCGGTACATATTTTTTGGATTCCCTGATAAATCGCTTAACTTCTTCAAAGGTATTATCTTCAAATCCCGGGTGAGATATTTCGTTGTACTTCATTTCACTTTCAGCGTTTAAACTTACGGAAATTGTATCTATCAATCCTTCAAAATCAGGCAGGATATCCCGCTTATGTATCAGATTTCCATGTCCATTGGTATTGAGCCGGACTTTACCATTGTTCGCCTTAATTTTTTTAGCCAAACTTAGGATTAACGGCAGGCGAAGAGTCGGTTCCCCATAACCGCAAAAAACTATTTCATCGTACTGAGCTGGATCTCCTATTTCATTCCATAATTCCTCGATTTCCGGTTCTTTAACCAATCTCAGGTTATGCCCCTGAACAAAAGGGTCGGTTTCTCTTTCACAAAAGACACAATGGTTTGTACACCGGTTTGTAATATTCAGATACAGGGAGTTTCTGATCTTATAAGCTATTTTCGGTTTATCAATGGCATCCCCTGTGCCAAAAAGACGGTGAATGTTCCTTGAAATGTTTCTCTCAACATCTTCCAGAGAGAGCTTCTTCAGTTCCGCAACCTTTTCCGCGACATAGCGAACAAAAGCCGGTTCGTT
The DNA here is from genome assembly GCA_965367285.1 of uncultured bacterium. GTDB lineage: Bacteria > Nitrospinota > Nitrospinia > CAJXCL01 > CAJXCL01 > CAJXCL01. The sequence goes on along the minus strand of CBDUII010000165.1, from coordinate 3,202 downwards.
TCTCTTTCCCCGTTTTGGTTGAGGGGAAAGGAAAGGAGCATCTGTTTCAATCAATAATCTGTCGGAAGGTATTATATTTACAACCGCCCGTAGATTTTTTGCCTTTGGATAAGTAATGTTACCTGAAAAGGAAATATGAAAACCTAATTTTAAACATTCCTCGGCAAACTTCATACTACCTGAGAAACAGTGCATAATTCCGCCAGCGTCTCCGGCAGATTCGTTCTTAAGAATAGACAAAACTTCATCTTCCGCGTCACGGCAGTGAACAATAATTGGTTTGTTATGTTTTTTAGCGATTTGGATATGTCTTTTAAACCCTTCTACCTGAATATCACGTGGACTGTAATTCTTATAAAAATCGAGGCCGGTTTCCCCGACAGCAACAACCTTTTTATTTTTCAGAAGAGTTTCAATTTCCGCGTAAGTTTCAGCGTTGGCGTGTTCAATATCATGGGGATGAATTCCGACTGTTGCATAGATAAACTCATAGTTTACGGCTAATTCCACCGCTTTTTTGCTGTTATCAAGGCTGGAGCCAATATTAATAACCATCCCTATTCCATTATCCAGAAAGCGGTTTATAACCTCATCCCGGTCTTTATCAAATTGCGGCATGTCTAAATGTACGTGAGAGTCTATCAGCATAAGAATTCCTTTATTTTATTTAAAATGACGATAACATAATTTTATTTCTTGAGCAAATTGCCGGTATATTATTAACCGCAAAGGCACAGTGCAACATAGCCGCAACTAAAATTTAATTTACCGCAAAGACGCAAAGAATAATTTTTTTCTTTGCGTCCTCTGCGCCTTTGCGGTGAAAAATGTTGCTGAAAAAACACAGTTTTATAAGTTTACAGCGAAGAGTACGCAAAGGATTGAATTCTCCATTGACACATGACCTTAATTTGGACTATATTATAGTTATATCGTTTCAACAGACTCCCCCGCAGAAGCTGAAAATCTTATTAATCAACTCGAATCATTTTGCTGTAAACTTGAAACCATGCCAAATCGTGACCGTATTCCTCCTGAATTGCGCACGGTTGGAGTTGATCAGTGTCGAGAGTTAATTTTTAAGGAATACAGAATCATTTATCAGGTTCGTGGCAAAAATGTATTTATTCATTGCGTCTTGGACAGAAGAAGAGACCTTCAAGAGTTATTGGAACAAAGACTGTTGAGATAACTATATAATTAAAGTTCAATTTTTAGAAACAATTCGGGAAAAGACGAAATAAATGTTTGAGAGCTTAATTTATGGAAAACCATCACGAACTCAATGAAGCCATTGCTTTTGACTATTACGGTAAAATTCTGCATGGAGATTTTAGCAGTGAGCTAAAAATGAAGATAACGGAATATATCGCTGCCCTCCAGGCGTTTGAAAAAACTGGAAATCCTGCTATTCCCTATATTTCAGCATGGAAAGAGGAAGATAAAATTATCTGGTATGAATTTGTCAGTAAACGTTTTATTGATCTAATGAAATGCAAGAGAGATGAAGTAGCAGCGGTCTTTAAAAAGAGCATTGTTGATCGTCGCAAATACAAATATCCTGATGTTGAATCGGGTATTCGGAAGGAAACCATAGGTCACAGGGAATTAAATAGCCGGAGAGAAAAATTGCGCGCTGAGAGTGAAAAAAAGGGAGTATTGGAAGCTATTTATAAGTTGTCTCTCAGGGACGGACAAACCATATGGCTAAAAGACCTGGCAACTATAGAAAATCATGAGAATGATAGAACCTCTATTTCCCTTGGATGCCTGACAGTTGTTACCAAAGAAATGAAGCTGGAAGAGAAGTGCGAAAACCTTATCGAAGAGCTTAAAAATGCCTTAGCCGAGGTTAAAACCCTGAGTGGATTGCTCCCTATTTGCTCTTCCTGCAAAAAAATAAGAGATGACAAAGGGTACTGGAACCAGATCGAGGCATATATCAGTAAACATTCCAAAGCGGAATTCAGTCATGCGATCTGCCCGTCCTGTACTAAAAAAATATATCCGGAACTTTACAAAGAGAATGCGGATGACATAATAAGTAAGATAAGCCCTGAATGATATCGTAGATTTTGAAAGGCTCCTGAAGAAGGCTGAGCTACATCCAGGCCATAATTTAATGTATAGGAATTTCAATGTTTATAGATTCCCGCTAAAACTTGTTCTCGCACGCTCCCCGCTTAAAGTATGCGAGGACAAGTTTTAGCGGAGAGCGTGCGGGAATAACATGTTGTGGTTTCGGGGATGACATGTAGAGGTGCCTGAAAATGACAATCCTGCGCTTTTGTCATTCCCGCGGAAGCGGGAATCTAACTTGAAGCTCTTTTTTGCAGGAGAGATTCAACTTTAACAGGTTGTTCTCTCAACAGGGTATTTTTTTGGTTGCGGCTCTGCTTGGATGAGCATTGATGTTTTAATTTCTTTTAATTTCTTGTTCAAAGGTTACAAGTTAATTGCTTGCTCCATCAAGTTATTGCTGAATAAACTTTAAATATCTGTTGGTTATTTGTTCCCTTGCTTTTTAACCTCCTTACTTCTGTCAGGAGAACGGTGGATTGAATTTACGGTTTGACCCTGCAATGCCTTTGCGACGCCATGAAAAAAAGAGAAAAAAACACATACCAAATCAGGAAAGACTCACCTAATACATAGTTCCCCTCCACCCGGTAAAACCGCTATTATTTCAGCGGCCCTCATCATAGCCCTTATAACCTTTCTCGTCTACCTGCCGGCGCTTGAAAACGATTTTGTAAACTGGGACGACGATAGGTACGTCTATGAAAATCCACACATACAGTCGCTCGATTCAAAGTTTTTTCGGTGGGTCTTTACGGCTGTGGTAGCAGCCAACTGGCATCCGCTTACAATGTTTTCCTATGCGCTCGATTATGCTATTTGGGGCCTAAATCCACCTGGTTTTCACCTGACAAATATCATATTTCATACATTAAACACCATCCTGGTCTTTATCCTCACTGTCCGGCTCATAGACTACGACATGGCAAAACAATATCTTTATACCAAAAAGGCCCTTGTCACCGGCATTATAACGGCCCTTGTTTTTGTCATCCACCCCCTGCACGTAGCGTCTGTTGCATGGTTAGCGGAGAGAAGGGATGTCCTGTATGCATTTTTCTTTTTTTTAAGCATCATCTCAGCTATCTCAACTTTACTTCCCTTCATTCAAAAGATTCCAGGA
>CBDUII010000164.1:0-6139 GCA_965367285.1 uncultured bacterium | reverse complement strand
TCCTGTTATCCCGATAAAAAAAAAGAAAGAACGAACTTCGGTTCCAGCTTTCGCGAGAATGACCCTCTCTGCTGTCATCTCCCGCATGCTTTTAGCGGGAATCTATAAACATTGAAATTCTTATACATTAAATCATTGCACCTTAGTAAACAATTGATCCCTTATTTCATTTTGAATATAAGCCCAGTTGAAATCCGATTCTAATAACTTTTCTTTATACTTTCCAACATCTACCTTGTTTTCTATAAGATACCTGAATATCCCTGCCCTATCGATAGCCCTCACAAAGACAGCGCCGGTAATTTTATTTTTTTTAATAATAATCTTTTTATAAATTCCTTTTTTATCATTTAGTTTTTTTAAAATTTCTCCATTTGCTTCATCACGTATAAAGCCATACGAAATAATCTGAGCGCCGCCAAACTGCAGGGCGTTCAATAAAATTCCTCCCTTATATTTCTTTTTTTCCCCTGCCATGTTACAGCCGGCTGTCATCCCCTGTTCGGACGCAACAGGAATAATTGGGATTGGCATGGTTTTTCCGCTCAGAATTTCCACAGCCTGCGTACAATCACCAGCGGCATAAATATTTTTTATGTTGGTTTCCATCCCGCTGTTTACAAGAATTCCACTATCTGTTTTTATGCCGGAACCATTTAGAAAATCAATATTGGGTTTCACTCCTACAGCAATGACCACCATCTGGCATGGAATTTTCTTTTTGCTCTTCAGGATTACTGAATTAATCTTTCCGCCTGAACCGTTTATTTTAGCAATGGTGTCTCCAGTAATAATTTCAATTCCCTGCTTGTGAAGTTCCTGCCTCGCTATTCTGGCTGCCTCATCATCCAGAGCAATGGGAAGAATATTATCGGCCAGTTCCACAACTATAACCTTTTTGCCGGCATGAGCCAGGCCTTCCGCGCACTGAAGCCCTATTAAACCGCCTCCAAGGATAACAACGCTTTTCACGCTTTTCAAAGCGGACTTCATTTTATCCGCGTTTTTTTTCCTGGTAAAAGTAAATATATTTTTAAATGTATTGAGTCCTGTAATTCCAGGCGGTATAAACGGAACTCCTCCTGTTGAGATCAGCAATTTTTTAAATCCAATGCTTTCTTTCCCGATATAAATCTTTTTTGCTTTTGGATCAATTTTGCTGACTTTTTTCCCTAACAGGGGCGTGACTTTCATCTTCTGATAGTAATCAAAGTCTCTTAAATAGATAAATTCATCCCCAACCATGTCCGCGACATATTCATGAAGCATTGCCCTGCTGTAAGTATGGTCCATTTCTTCGCTTATGATGGCAATGGTTTCTTTTGATCCGGCTTTTCTAATAGACTCCACCGCAAATAAAGCCGCATAGGAATTTCCAATAATCACGTATTTGAATTTTTGTGAATTTTTCATTTTACCTGTTTTCAAATGCCAATGCCTTTGTAGGGCACACCATAACACATGCAGGTTCGTCTCTTTCCGGACAAAGGTCACAGTGATGCTGGATTGCGTTGTTTTCCACTGACGGCACATTTTTTATGTAAGCATTTCTACTGATAGCACCATATTCACACGCCATTACACACATCCAGCAGCCAACACATTTTTTTTCGTTTAAAAGCACACGCCCTTCTTCATCTTTGTAAAGTGAACCGTTTTTACAGGCCATAATGCAGGACGCATCTTCACAATGTCTGCAATTGGTGGAAAGACAGAGTGTCCCATTTTCTTCTATTATGCACCTGTTTAAAGGCTTGGGACGGTTATCAGTTAACGCCTGATTCGGCTCATGGGTATAAGAGGAAGTCACATGGTTAAATGTCAACCCCTCCATAAAGTACGCGCTGACAGGGTTTTTCGCCTTAGAATGTTCTACAATGCATGCCACTTCACACAAGTGACAGCCGATACATCTATCTTCTATTGGATAAACTCTTTTCATAATATTCGGTTTACAGTTGACAGGGCTCAGTTTTCAGGGGTTTTCAATAATGCTGATCGCTAACAACCGACCCCTGATCCCTGATTTCATATTCCAGCCTGTGCAATGTCTAATGTTTTTAATTCGATTTCAGACAGGCCTACTCCTCTCAATTTCAGTCTGTTGCCGCGTAAACTTTCAATAGAATTCAGTCCCATCAACCCGAGCATTTCTTTAATTTCACGCGCCCAGCCCGTAATCAGATTAGTGCATCGCTCCGCGGCAACATCTACCGGAAGTCTTTTGCGCAAGTCAGGCTGGTTCGTGGTAATTCCCCAGGCGCATTTCCCGCGATGGCACTGCTGGCATAAAGTACAACCGACTGCCAGCATTGCGGCAGTTCCCACATAAACCGCATCAGCACCAAGGGCGATGGCTTTGATAATATCAGCAGAACCCCGGATACCTCCTGCCGCGATAATAGACGCCTGGTTTCTGATCCCCTCTCTTCTTAACCGTTCATCCACCTGTGCCAATGCCATTTCAATCGGGATGCCAACATGATCTCTTACAATTCTTGGCGCCGCGCCTGTACCTCCCCTGAAGCCGTCCAGCACCACAATATCAGCTCCAGCCCGTACAATGCCGCTGGCAATAGCAGATACATTATGAACCGCGGCTATCTTTACGGATACTGGTTTTTTATATTCCATTGCTTCCTTGATCGCGTAAATCAGCAATCTTAAATCCTCTATGGAATAAATATCATGCTGAGGAGCAGGCGATATCGCATCGCTCCCTTCAGGAATCATGCGGGTTAGAGATATGTCATAAGTAACCTTTTCACCCGGCAGGTGCCCCCCTATTCCGGGTTTCGCCCCCTGTCCGATTTTTATTTCACATGCCGCTGAATTTTTTAGATACTTGCTGCTGACGCCAAACCTGCCGGAGGCCACCTGAACAATAGCATTGTCTTTAAATTCCAGAAGGTCAGGATGAAGCCCCCCCTCGCCGGTATTAAAGTATGTCCCCATTTTTTTGGCTGCCATTGCAAGCCCTTTCTGGAAGTTAAGGCTGATTGCGCCGAATGACATGGGAGCAAAAATTACCGGAACTTCAACCTTAATATTCGGGAATAATTCATTAATCTTTTTTCCATTTTTAATATCTTCAGACGTTAAAGTTTCGGGTTTTCTTCCGATGTAAGTTCTCAACTCCATTGGTTCCCTTAACGGGTCTATAGACGGGTTGGTTACCTGGGACGCATCCAGAACCATCCTGTCAAAATAGCTTTTATAATCTTCATCATTACCAAGACCGGTTAAAACTACAGCACCGGTATCCGCCTGTTTATAAATAGAACCCCAGTGCTTAAAACCCCAATAGGCATTGGCCCGAAACTTGTTTCCCCAATCGCGGATCTCTATGCATTGTGTGGGGCACATTACTTCACATCGTTTGCAGTTGACGCAATTGGCATCGATGTTATATATTACGTTGCGGTCAGAATCGAAGTAGGTGCAATCATAGGGACATTCTCGAACACAAACAAGGCACCGGATGCATTTATTATTATCTCTTTCCACCTTATATTCAGGATGGCTGTGAAAAAAATCTCCCTGTTGCTGCCTTCTTATTTGAAGACTATCTCTGACACCCGGTTCTTTGTAGAATTTTTGAGTCATAATTTTATTGACCAACTAAAAGAAAAAAGCATTTTGAGCGCGTGCTCATAATAAAAATGATAATTTTCCTAAAAAAATTACTTTTACAACCTGATGCAAGTTAAGCAATATTGATACCAAACTAATCTCATTGATTTTAAAGCGGTTTAGAAATAAAACCCATATTAGCATACTTAATGTAATCTATATAGCGTATATATTATACTTTTTCTAACTATTTCTGTTCAACAGGAATAGAAAATATGATTTTGAACCAAAAAAAATCAAGAAATGCAAAAAAAATTTGTTTTAGGGCAAAAATTTTTGGAGTCCGGTAAAAAAATCTACTCCTTATGCGTTATCCACAGAAATTGTGGAAATCCTGTGGAAAAAGCTGTTAGGAGATGGCTAAATCCCTTACCAAATGCGGGTTTGAATCAGATTGCACATTTATTAATCTATCTGTAAGGCTAATAAAATCAATGATATATGGCAATCAATTAATTTACAATGACTTTATGCAATGGGGTGAGATGAGAGGAGTTTACTTTTCCACATTAGGTCACCAATGACTCAATTAAATCAACAGTTAATCCTTGATTATCAATTTAAGCCTGAATACAGCTTCAGCAATTTTGTGAAAACACCGTCTACCGATATGGCCTACAATGCTGCCATGTCGGTAGTTAAAAAAACAGGGCAAAAATACAACCCGTTGTGTATACACGGGGATATGGGTGTAGGAAAAACACACCTTCTCAGGGCAATAGGGAATGAAGTCAGATCAAATATTAGTGATGCAGTGATAATATACATCAACTCTAAATTCATTTTGACTGAACAGGAAAAAGCAAAAAATGAATTCGATGTGGTTAACCTGGTTAAAAAATATAATAATGTGGATTTTTTAATTATAGATGATATTGACGTAATACTAAAAATATTTTCTGTCGATGAAAAAATTTTTCATTTATATAACCACCTGATGCAAAAAGGTAAGCAGTTAATTTTTTCCAGTTCTATTCCACCAAATCAACTGAAATTTATCGACCAGAACCTGAAATCACGTTTAGAATCCGGTTTAACTGTAAAAATAGAAAAGATGGATGATGAAGACAAACGAAAAGTAATAAAAAAATTAGCCAAAGATTTCGATGTATTTATTCCGAATAATGTTGTTGATTCCATCCTAAACTATGCTCCAAGAGACTTTGTATCTCTTCATAACATTGTAAGCCGGATCAATCAGCTATCCCTTGAAACAAAGAAAAAAATCACACTGCCCCTCGTAAAAAAAGCTTTAAAAATATGATCTCTTAATAATTCACGGGCACGAGATTAAAACCCTATTTCTATAGCCTGCAACATCTTTTTGGCTTCTTTAAAATCAGGATTTATGGACAGCGCTTCCTCGAACATTTTTTTTGCTTTTTCAACTTCTTTATTTTCGATGCATGCCCTGCCTATGTTATACAGTATGTTTTCATCGTCCGGATCAACTTTCAATGCCCTCTGGTATTGCTTAATGGCTCCTCCATAGTCCTTTTTTTTACGGTAGATAATTCCAAGACTATTATAAATATTGATAGTATCAGGGTTAATCTTGATAACCTCGTTGAAAGCATCCTCTGCCTCGTTATCCATATTTCGTTCTAAAAAAATATTGCCGGCCTTTTCAAGAAAATGTTGTGCTTTTTTTGTATCCCCTTTTTTAGCATACACTGCTCCCATCATCTTATAGGCGCGAGCATACAGGTTATCAATCATTACCGCCTTACGAAACGCAATCAGTGCCTCATCATATTTTTTTTGGTAAGTTTTTATATGGCCTATATTATAGTACACCTCTGCATCCTCATGTTTTTCTAATATTTCTTCACATAACGATATGGCTTTATTATAGTCTCCTCCTTTCGTGAGTTTAAGTGCAGCATTAAAAAGCTTTTCGGTCTTTTTCTCTTTTTCATCGGCAGGATCACTCATAATGCCTAACATTTTTTCTTCCAATACCTGATATGTTACAGGCTCAATGAGAATACAGGCTACCCCACACCTTCCAGCTTCTAACACCATTTCCCTGTTCATGGAATGGGTCAATAGCAGAAATGGAATTCTATAAAGATTTTCATCCGCAGAGACCACCTTAAGAAGTGACATGCCATTCATTTCCGGCATCTCCATTCCTGAAAGAATTACGTCAACAAGCCGTTTTTTTAGGACATGAAAAGCTTTAACTCCATCGGGAGCCTGATCAAAATGGGAGAACCCCTGGTCACTCAGCATATTTATGATGATCGACCTATACGAAGCGCTGGCGTGTACTACTAATAATGAAAGTTTATGCTTATTTTGAATCATTCGCAATTATGTCCCCAAAATAATGTGGCTGGCATTATACCCAAAATTATGCGTAAAAATAGAGTCCTGCTTCGACAAGCTCAGCATGACAGCTCATGATGTCACCTTTCAGGTAAAGGTATCTAATACCGGCTTTTTCTTTTTCATTTCATTTTCATCAATTTTATATTCAACTAACATGTTGACCGAATTCTCG
>CBDUII010000163.1:0-6222 GCA_965367285.1 uncultured bacterium | reverse complement strand
CATATAAAAAATCCAGTCCATCCTGTTTATCCTGTCAGAAAGAGTTTTTATTTTTTCAACAATTCTCTTGCAATAATAATTCTCTGTATTTCAGAAGTCCCTTCGCCTATCTCGCAAATCTTCGCGTCTCTGAAGTACCTTTCCACATTGTATTCTGTTATGTAGCCATATCCCCCATGTATTTGAACAGCGTTATTAGCGCACATCACAGCGGTTTCCGAAGAAATAAGTTTTGCCATGGACGCTTCTTTCGTAAACTTTTCTCCTTTTGTCTTCAGGTACGCGGCTCTCTGCGTCAGGAGTCTTGCCGCGTCTATTTTCGCGGCCATATCGGACAGCTTCCACTGGGTGGCCTGAAACTCTTTTATCGGCTTCCCAAACTGCACTCTTTCATTAGCGTATTTCAAACTTGCTTCGAGGGACGCACGGGCAATTCCTATGGCCAGAGCGGAAATACCGATTCTGCCAGCGTCCAGGATTTTCATAGTCTGGTTAAAACCTTTGTTCACTTCACCTATAAGATTTTCTTCAGGGATTTTAAGATTATCTATAAAGATTTCTACTGTGTCACTGCCTCGTAAACCTAATTTGTTCAGCTTTTTTCCTATCCTCAATCCTTCGGTATTTTTTTTAACAATAAAGGCGGATACTCCTTTTGTGCCTTTTGACTCATCTGTTTTTGCCAGAATAACGAAGGTATTCGCGCGTGAACCATTTGTCGTAAAAAGTTTCTGTCCGTTGAGTATCCAGTCGCTGCCGGATTTCTTTGCCGTGGTTTTCATGGAACCCGCGTCGCTGCCGGAGGAAGGTTCCGTAAGAGCCCAGGCCCCTATTTCTTCTCCTTTTATGAGTGGAGGCAAATACTTCTTTTTCTGTTTATCATTTCCAAAGAGAAAGATATGGTTTATGCAAAGGGTATGAGCGAGAATGGTTAGCGTTACCGACGCGTCCGCCGCGGCAATTTCTTCAATAGCAGCAATAAAAGCCAGATAATCGAGTCCTGATCCGCCGTATTCTTCAGGGAAGGGCATGCCAAAGAGTCCCATCTCAGCGGCTTTTTGTAGAATTTTCTGTGGGATTTCACATTTAGCATCAATCTCCCCGGCAATTGGTTTGATCTCTTTCTCAGCAAACTTTCTTACTGTATCAACAAGGAGCTTTGTTTCTTCTGAATGATCGAAATCCATAGTTATTTAGTTGTTGGTTTTTAGTTGCTAGTTATTGGATAAAGTATTTTTGCTCAACTTAGAATGAATTAAATTGACACTGATTTCCACTCCTTAAATCCCCCCTATATAGGGGGACTCAGGGGGTATAACTATCATACCAAATCTGCGTTGATCTGCGTCCAAAAAAAGGTTTCTATATTATTTGACTGGGGAAAAGGGGCTAAAGAAGCGGTTTTTTCTATTATGGGACACAGATAATTAGAGATTGTGAAGATTTGGAAAACTTTTAAGCCACGAATCCCAAAAAACGGGACACAGAGTAGGAAGGAATAAATTCTTTTCTTTGTGTCCTTAGTACACTTTGTGGTTAATCAGGTATTCACGTATTTATATTTACCAGACTTTTTTAACGGGAACTTCAGGCATGGGGTAATGTTTTTTGTTAAGGCAGAAGATTCTACCGCCGGTAGAGGCTGCGGTTGCCGCAAGGAGGGAGTCGTTGACATCAATTCCATGACTTTTATGCCATTTACGGTACAGGGCGGCAGCTTTGTCCACAATAGGTTGATCCACAGGCGCTGTCTTGAATTGCGATAAAAAAAGGATAGTATCTTTTTCTTCCTCCTGTCTCATGAAAAAGACAACTTCCGCTCTTTGCAACGCTCCTGTCCAGAGTTCGTATTCGCCACTGTCTCGAATATCTTTCAGGAAAGTCATTGCCCGGCGCTCACCCCTGAGATGCCAGATCAGGATATCGGAATCAATATATGCTCTCATTTCTGATACCTTCTCATGGAACCGCGGAATATTTTTTTGACTTTTCCCACGGTTTTGCCTGGAGCTTCCTTCCTTCGCCAGGCTCCCAGGGTTTGTTCCATAACGTCGAAATCATTTTCCTTCTTGATTTTTTGAGCGTATAAATGTATCGCGTTTTCAATAACCGATTTTTTAGAAGTGTTTAATTGCTTCGCTATAATGCCGATACGATGAACTACCGACTCGTCTATTCTTGATGAAAATATCTTGTCCATAATCCCTCCTTATAGTCTTACGTAAGAATTATAACGTAAGAAATTGAATTTTGCAAAAGAAAAAGACTTGGCCGCTAAGAACAGTAAGAAACAATTTATTTTCTTCGTGTCCTTCGTCCAGTTTTTTGGGATTCGCAGTTAATCAGGTGTTTTTTTTGAAGTCCAACATTAGCTTTGACTTTGCGCGGAAACGAAGCTAGCATCTAAATGTAAGACAATAAAACGACAAACAGAAACATTGAGGAAAATAATGAAATACCAGGATTTAATTACGATTGAGCCCGGCAAGCGTGGTGGGAAACCATGTATTCGCGGATTACGAATAACGGTATACGATATACTCGAATATCTTGCGTCAGGCATGTCACAGGAAGAAATTCTTGATGATTTTCCCGATCTTACCAGGGAAGACATTTTGGCCTGTTTATCCTTTGCAGCTGACAGGGAACGAAAATCCATAATAATTGAGCATGAAACTACTGTTTGATGCAAACCTCTCCTGTCGGTTAGTTCATCGGCTTAACGATTTATATCCTCACTCTATTCACATTAAAGATTTATCATTAGACCGTGCACCCGACAAAATAATTTGGCAGCACGCTCATGATAATGAGTACATCATTGTTACCAGAGATTCTGATTTTTATGAATTAACCCTTAAGTTAGGATTCCCACCTAAAATCGTTTGGATTAGACGAGAAAATTGTACGGCAAGCAGAATTGAAAGCCTTTTGAGAAAAAAACCACAGTGAACTCAAAAATTTCAGTGCTGATCCTGGAAATTCCTGCTTAATTTTAATCTGATTAAATTCTTTTCTTCGTGTCCTTCATGCTCTTTGTGGTAAAAAACCTACAGCTCCAGAGAAAGCTGTTGTGAATTTTCTTTTTTATCTTTTGTTTTTAATCGGACGCCGAGGCCGAGCAAACGAACAGGGAGGTTCCGCCTTTTTACGCCTTCCTCAAGCAGAGCCCTAAAGTTCTCTTCATTGAGTTCAGTCAAGCCGCGCTCAACTGTGGTAGCCTTGAAATCGGAGAACTTCACTTTTACAAAAAATGTTTTAATGTTCTGCTCCTTTATATCTTTTCCCTCAAACCGTTTTAGGAACTTTTTATATAACATAGGCAGTTGTTCCATGCATTCCTCAAAATTTTGCAGGTCGTTCTCAAAGGTTTCTTCTATGCTCACGGATTTCCTTTCTCTTGAAGTAACCACAAGGCGATCATCTATGCCCCTGCAAATATTGTATAGATAGTTTCCGAAACTTCCGAAATGGGAACACAAATCGCTTATTGAGAGCTTCTGCAAGTCTTCGCAGGTTTTTAAACCGATTTTTGCCATCTTTTCCGCCGTTACTTTCCCTACTCCCGATATCTTTTGAACCGGAAGTTTTCGGACAAAAGCATCGACCTTATCCGGTGTTATGACGAACTGTCCGTTCGGTTTTTTCCAGTCGCTTGCTACTTTGGCAAGAAACTTATTAGGCGCTATCCCCGCGGAAGCGGTAAGCCCGGTTTCACCAAAAACAAGCCTGCGGATTTCCGAGGCAATAAGGGTCGCGCTCCCTTTAAAATGATTCGAGCCTGTGACATCAAGATATGCTTCATCAAGAGACAGGGGTTCCACCAGGTTTGTGAACCTGTGAAAAACAGCCCGGATTTTTCTTGACTCTTCCGCGTATTTTTTTATATTCGGATGGACAATAATAAGGCTTAGACATATCTTTTTGGCTCGTGCGGACGACATAGCAGAGTGGACTCCGAATTTACGGGCTTCGTAACTTGCGGCGGAAATCACACCTCTTGAGGAAGGATCGCCGCCTACTGCCAGGGGGCGGTTACGGAGCGACTTATCATCCCGCATCTCAACGGCAGCGTAAAAGCAGTCCATGTCAATATGGATAATTTTTTTCACCTGATCTTTGCTGTCTTCGTTTTTCATTTAAGATTATTCAGCGGAGGATTATTAAAAATCGGAGAGAATAGATTTGATGTTTTGTTTTAATTCAGGGAGGTTTTGTTGGGTAATTTCCCAAACTTTTCAATCGCATCCAGAATATGTTGCAGGTAAACCTGATCTCCTTTCACAGAGGAACAGCCTCTTTAAGCACTTCCTCACGGACATAGGGACTGATAGATGCTTCTGTAACTATATCCACCTTTCTTCCAAGCAGATCTTCAATATCCTGTTTGATTGCAATAATGTCAAGAAGGCTTCGTCCCTCTTTCATTTCCACAAGAATGTCGATATTGCTTTCTGGCCTGGTCTTACCCCTGGCCATTGATCCGAAAATGCGGATTTTATTGGCCCCGTATTTTAGAGCAATATTGAGGATTTCCGAACGTTTGTCACATAATAATTGGCTTATACTCATTATTATTTCGCTATTAAAAGAACTACAGTTAATATTTTAAGGTTTGCAATCGAATGTTTTGTTGTCTTCTTTTATATAGACAAGTTTGGGCTGGATGCTTTTGGCTTCCTGCTCCTCCATAACAGCGTATGAGGCAATGATAATACGGTCTCCGATACTGACTTTGCGTGCTGCTGCCCCGTTTACGGAAATCGTGCCGCTTCCGGCAGGGGCTTTTATTGTATAGGTTTCAAAGCGGTTGCCGTTGTCAATGTTATAAATGTGTACCTGCTCGAATTCCAATATACCGGATATCTCCATCAACTTTTCATCTATAGCGATGCTTCCTTCGTAATTAATATTCGCGTCAGTCACAATTGGCCTGTGTATTTTCGCGCGAAGCATTATTCTTTGCATTTAGTTCACTCCCTGAGTTTCTATGTTGTGCATAAGAAAGGTTTCAATAAATGTGTCGATGTCTCCATCCAGAATCGCGTCGACTTTTCCCGATTCTAATTTTGTTCTGGTATCCTTTACCATTCTATAAGGGTGCAGGACATATGACCTGATCTGGCTTCCCCACGCGATATCTTTTTTTTCACTTTCAATGGCGGTTAATTTTTCTTTTTGTTTTTCTTTTTCAACTTCATAAAGCCTGGATTTCAAAACTTTCATCGCCGAGCTTTTATTTTTATGCTGAGACCGCTCATTCTGACAGCTTACTACAATTCCGGTCGGGATATGGGTAATGCGAATGGCGGAATCCGTTTTATTTACATGCTGTCCACCGGCGCCGCTGGCCCGATAGGTATCGATCTTCAAATCCTTTTCGTCTATTTCTATATTAATGTCGTCTTCGATTTCAGGGAAAGTATAAACTGACGCAAAGGAAGTATGCCGTCTTTTATTGGCGTCAAAGGGAGAAATTCTGACTAACCGGTGCACCCCTCTCTCTGCTTTCAGATACCCATATACAAAATCACCTTTTATTTCAACAGTAACACTTTTAACGCCTGCTTCTTCACCCGGTTGATAGTCTATTATAGAGCTTTTATAACCTTTTCTTTCACACCACCTTAAATACATCCTCAACAGCATTTCCGCCCAATCCTGGGATTCCGTGCCGCCGGCGCCGGGATGTATGGTCAGGAACGCGTTACCACTGTCATGCTCTCCCGAAAGCATGGTTTTTATTTCGAACTGGCGGACATTTTCTAAAATATTTTTTAAGTCGTTTATTAATTCTTCCAGAGAAGACTTATCATCTTCGTCCAGCATCTCCAGTAATTCTTTAGTGTCGGTACACAGCTTATGAATTTTATTCCATGTTTCGGGATAATAAGCAAGGCTTTTCCTTTTCTTCAATATTCCCTGTGCTTTTGAGCTGTCATCCCAAAAGCCCGTCCGGGCCATCTCCTGTTCAAGTTTTTTTATTTCTTTGTTTTTTGAATCAAGGTCAAAGAAACCCCCGCAGTTTTTCGAGTTTTTTAACGGCTATTTCTAATTCTCTCTGAATTTCTTCTTTGTTTTTCATCCGTTACTCCTGCAATTGAATAATAATACCTGAACTGTAGTATATAATTTATTAAATTAATTGTAAACCCTGAGAGATCACAGGGGTCTGCGACATAAATATGGGTAAAACTTGACTTTCCTTTTTATTTGCCCTAT
>CBDUII010000162.1:0-6233 GCA_965367285.1 uncultured bacterium | reverse complement strand
ATTTGCTTTGGTGACGCATGCTGGCATGTAGGTTAATTTTTATTTGGGTGCGGTAGAAGGCAAGGATGTGGTAAAATCTGTCCGTGAAAAAAGGAGAATGAGTGTTAAACTTTACCGTCAATTAATGAAAATAATTTTTGCTGCTGCAGCAGTATTTTTGTTGTTATTTTTTGAACTACCCTTTACCCACGCATCAGAAATTACCGAGGGTGTAAAGAAAACAATAGATTCGGTTATTGATATTGTTTCCAGGGAGGACTTGAAAAGTGATGACAAAAAGGCTGAAAAACGAGCGCTGATTAGGGAGGTAGTAAGTAAAAAATTTAGTTATTATGAAATGTCCAGAAGATCTCTGGCGAAACATTGGAAAAAGAGAACCCCTGAAGAAAAAAAAGAATTTATGTCTCTGTTTGGAAAACTACTTGAAAACTCCTATGCAAATAAAATCGAAAGGTACACTAATGAGAAGATATTATATGTCGATGAAAAGAAGAAAGGTAATGTTGCGCTTGTAAAAACTATCGTACAAAAGAGTAATGATGAAATCTCTGTTGATTATAAACTGATCAAATCAGGCGATGACTGGAAAATTTATGATTTTATTGTCGAGGGTGTGAGTATGATCAGGAATTACCGGATACAGTTTAAAAAAATAATTCATAAATCTTCTTACGAGGAGTTGGTAAGTAAACTCAGAAAGAAGGTAGAAGACATTTCAAATAGTAATAATGTGGAATCGGATAAATCAAGTTAGATTCCCGCTTTCGCGAGAATGACACATAGAGCCGGAATAACACTTCTGGTCATTGGCCATTTGCTATTTGTCATTAGTCATTGGTTATCATTTCCGCATGCTCCCCGCTTAAAGCGTGCGAGGACAAGCTTTAGCGGGAATCTCAACATTGAAATTCCTATACATATATTTAATTAAAACTTACATTCTGTAAATGTACAAGTCTTTTTGTTTTTGTGTCTGCTTTTTCTAAATGCTAATTGTTATCTGCCTTCTGTCCACTGTCTTTTGTTACTGCGGGACTGCTTTTTTCTTGCTGACGTTGGTATGCATCATCAGTCGTCACACATTGTCCCCTTTTCATGTACCCAACATCCTCACCAATACTGACTCCCATATCAAGCCGCTTTTTAGTGAAGTAATTAATAAAACCGATGAGCAACCCTAAAGTCAGAAAAGCGCCTCCCGGCAACAGCATAATAATCCACGGTTCAAACCAATCCCCAAATAATTTAACCTCAAAGATGCTGCCATTACCAAGAATTTCCCTGATAATCCCAAGAATAACTAACGCTCCTGTAAAACCTAACCCCATACCCAGCGCGTCTGAAATAGAAGAAGCAATACCATGTTTTGATGAAAAGAATTCAGCTCTTCCCAAAATAAGGCAATTGACCACAATTAATGGAACGTACGGGCCTAATGCTTTACTGATTGGAGGAAACATGGCTGCTAAAAAATAATCCGCAATAGTAACAAAAGTGGCAATAATAACAATATAGGAAGCGATCCTGACATTGTGAGGAATAATATGCCTTAGTACGGAAACAAAAACAGCGGAACTTATGAGAACAAAGCTTGTCGCCAACCCCATTGCCAGTCCGTTGACAGCTGAATTGGTAACCGCCAGGACAGGGCACATCCCTAACAGCATTACAAAAATAGCGTTTTCCGTCCAAAGTCCTTTTGTGAATTCTTTAAATAAGTCTTTCATTCACTAACCAACCTCTTTAAAAATTTCCGATATTTTCTTTATCTCTTTATTCAACATCTTGACAATCGCCACAGATGAAATCGTGGCCGCGGTAATCGCCTGTATTTCATTAGGCTTTTGCGGCTTTTTATTTTTTACGTATTCAATTTGAGGTCTGACCGATAAACCCTTAAACTGGTTTCTAAAGTCATCGAACTCAATTTTATTCCCCAGCCCCGGGGTTTCAATATGATAAAGCACCTTCATTCCTTTAAGTTTTTCAAATTGATTATCAATGCCGACCATAATGTCTATTTTCCCCTGGTAGCCATTACCTCCCGCCTCAAAAGCAATTCCAACGGAATTATCATTTTCATCCAGACCCTGGTAAACCTTTAATCCGTCTTTTTCCAACTCTTTGTAGCTCTTTGCTTCCGGCAGCACATCAAAAATCGACTTCTTTAATTCTTCAAGACGATGTTTTTCTATGAGTGGGGCGGATGCTTTATAAACTCCCGCAAGAGAACCTCCTGAAACAAGGCCTATCGTTGTTAAAACGACTAACATTTTTAATACACCGTTATTCATAAGAATAAAATTAACAGATTAGTAATGATCAATTATGAAGGCTTTCAGCAGTCAGCCATCAGCATTCAGTTTTTTTTTTGCTGGCTGCTGACAACTGACTGCTGAACGCTTATCTTTTTACTTCTCCCAATATTTTCGGTCTCGTATATCTATTTATGATCGGTGTAAAAGCATTCATAAATAATATCGCGTACATTATGCCTTCAGGCAGTCCACCAAACAGTCGAATAATAACTGTTAATATACCTATACTGCACCCAAAAATCCAATAGCCTTTAGGCGTGATCGGGCAGGTCACCATATCGGTCGCCATATAAAACGCGGCTAATACCATGCCACCAGCAAACCAGTGAAAAAAAGGTTCCGGGTATTTTGATGAATCCAGCAGCCAGAAAATCCCTCCAAACAATAAAGAAGACCCAAATATAGAAACCGGTATCCTCCATTGAATATATCCCCGGTACAATAGAAAAACAGCTCCTACTAATAAAGCAATAGCAGAGGTTTCCCCTAAAGAACCGCCTGTAATACCGGTTATCAAATCCTGGAGAGGAACAAATTCATTATCAAATTTCATTTTTGCCAGGGGAGTAGCAGAGGTAATAGCGTCTGCTGCCGGTGGAGACTGCCATGCCAGAGGATCGTCCCATGTTGTAATCATAACCGGGAAAGCCGCCTGTAAAAATGCCCTGCCGATTAATGCCGGGTTAAAAATATTAAAGCCCAACCCTCCAAAAATATGTTTCCCAAGTCCAATCGCTACCACAGACCCCAGTGCCGCTCCCGGTAAAGGAAATGACGGTGGAAGTGTCATAGCTAAAAGCAGACCTGCCAGAGCAGCGCTTCCATCATTTAATGTTACATCCTTCTTTCTGCATTTTTGAAAAACATATTCTGTGACCATAGAAACAATAATGCAGGTAGCCATCAACAGAATTACTTTAATTCCAAACAAGTAAATGCTTACAAAAGCAGCCGGTAATAAAGCCACCAAAACAGTAAACATTATTTTTGGAATACTTTCATCAATACGTATATGCGGAGATGCTGAAATAATAAACTTAATGTCAGACATAGTTATCAATTAACAATTAGCAATTAACCTGAATGTTGTAAAAAGAGATTCTTCAGTCGCTGCGCTCCTTCAGAATGACACCCAGAACCCTTTAGTTGTTATTACTGAGCCCTTCGCTTGTCATTCTGAGCGAAGGGGGGGGCGAAGAATCTCCACAATTGGCTCAGGATAAACTCCGCGAAGGATCTCCCATTCTTATAGAGTTTTAGTAACTTTCAGGACTTCACCACTGGTGAACTCCTGAAAATATATTTATATGAAATTTGAAATCCGAATATTAAAATGCGATATAAATCCTAAATTCAAAGGTTCAAATAAGGGGCTTTCAGCCATCAGCTTTCGGCATTCTGTTTTTCATCTTGCTGACTGCTGAATGTTTATATATTGTTAATTGCTAACTGGCCATTGCATTTTTCTTCCTCTTTTCTAAAACTTTACCTTTACCGTATCTTATCCATTGAACAAGGTGGATTTTCGATGGACAAACATAAGCACAACAACCGCATTCCATACAGTCCATTACTCCGAACTGTTCCGCTTTTTCAATTAAATCATATTTTGAATAATTTGCTATCCTGGTGGGAAGCAAGAACATAGGGCAGACATCCACACAACTTCCGCATCCAATGCAAGTCATTGCTTTTTCAGCTTTTATTTCCTCTTCAGTGAGAACAACAATTCCGGAAGTACCCTTCACAACCGGGACTTCCAGACCTGGTTGAGCCAATCCCATCAAAGGTCCTCCCATAATAACTTTCCTGGCTCCGTCATTTAATCCGCCACATTCTTTTATCACATCGCTGAACAAAGTCCCGATTCTTACCATCAAATTTTTTGGTTCCTTGACTCCGGCACCGGAAACTGTAATAACCCTCTCAATAACAGGTTTATAATCCCTAATAGAATCTGTTAACGCTACGGTAGTTCCTACATTTTGAACCACAACACCTACATCCATTGGTAAACCGCCTGTCGGCACTTCCCTGTTAAGAATTGCTTTGATCAGCATTTTTTCCGCGCCCTGGGGATACTTTACCTGAAGTCCATGAACTTCTATATCAGACCCGTTTTTACCGGCCGCATTCAGTATTGCCGAAATAGCGTCTTTTTTATTATTTTCTATCCCGATGTATCCTTTAGAAACATTGAGAGATTTCATGAGGGCTTTTAAGCCGTAAATAACCTTCTCAGGCTGTTCCAGCATAAGCCTGTGGTCTGCCGTTAAATAAGGTTCACATTCAGATCCATTTAGAATAACCGCGTCTATTTTTTTTTCTTTTGGAGGGCTGAGCTTAACATGAGTGGGAAACGCGGCTCCGCCCAGTCCAACTACCCCGGCATCTTTTGCTATTGTGCGAATTTCATCGGGTGAGAGATCGGTGTATTCTCTTTTATCCGGGTTGCTCTCAAAAAACTCATCTTTCCCGTCTGATCCTATAGTTATTGAAGTAATCAGTTGGCCGGAAGGGTGCAGAAAAGAAGCAACTGCTTTAACTTTACCGGAAATACTGGCATGAACGGGGGAGGAAACAAAAGCTTCACTTTCCGCAATTTTTTGACCGGTTTTAACAATATCGCCTTTTTTAACAAGAGGTTTATTGGGCGCGCCAATATGCTGCTGTAGTGGTATAATAACCTTTTCAGGTATTTTTGCCGCAGAAATAGCAGAATTTTCCGTACTACTCTTTTTGTAGGCTGGATGAATGCCGGATTTAAATGTTAACAGGTTCATTGTTTAGAAATTTCGTTATTGGGGCTGAAGTAGAAAAATCTTAACTATAAAATAAGATTTTTCCAATTTCAAGGTTTTTTTAGTCTATCATCTTATTCTGAAAAAGCTTGACTTATTTTGCTGTGCGTTTTATAAATCCGAAGTTTGAAATATTTAATATTATTCATGAAAAGGAACAATAAATGAAAAAAGGTTTTTTAATTATAGCGCACGGAAGCAGAAAAAAAGAAGCAAATCAACAGGTTTTTTCTCTGGTCAAAAAACTGAACACTTATTACCAGACCGACATGTTTGAACCAGCCTTTATGGAATTGGCCCCTCCTACCATAGAAGAGGGAATAAAGGCATTGGCAAAGAAAAACATGGGTCAGTTGGTTGCATACCCTTACTTTTTATTTAAAGGAATGCATTTTTCTAAAGATATACCTGAGATGATTCAGAATATTGTTAGTAAGTTAGAAAAAAAAGTAGTCTTTAAAATGTTAGAACCCATTGGCCAACATCCAACGATTGTAGATTTAGTGCAGGAGGAACTCTACGATGAAGTGATAGATCAATTAGAATTTAAAAAAATAGCTCCCAAAAACATAGAAGATAAAAGCATGGAACTTATAGAAAAAAATTTGAACGGCCATAAAATTCCAGACGAACAAAAACCTATTATTAAGCGGGTTATTCATACCACGGGAGACTTCGATTTTTTAAAAAACATGGTTTTTCATGATGAAGCCGTTTCCGCCGGCTTAAATGCCATTCAGGAAAAAAAGATCATCTATGCCGATGTCACTATGGTCCAGGCCGGGCTTAACAAAAAATTCGGACATGAGGTCAGGTGTGTTTTGAATGATCCGGAGGTCATACGTCATGCTGAAAACCAGGGAATTACAAAAAGCAATGAAGTAACATAGGATTACTGCGGCTATGGTTCCTATAAAAAAAGAATGCAAAACTTTATTTAAATCAATAGAGTCTTTGGGTATTCCGGTAAAAAATAATGGTATTAATAGAAATGATAATTTCACCTGGATATCAAAAGTTCCTGGTCGAATATTTTCAGTAAACAAAAGGCTTAACAGATGAAATAGATAAAAGAAGATGAGCAGAAAGAGAAAAAAATTGTTTCTTTTTATTG
>CBDUII010000161.1:0-6242 GCA_965367285.1 uncultured bacterium | reverse complement strand
GGTTGCTTGATAAATGGAATGGGACTTCAATTTTGTTTCTACCAGTTTTGACATTTCTTTCTCTATTTTCACATTATTTCCATCAGGGCGGGCAGGGTCGCTTTCTTCCGAAACAGTCGGTTTAATTTTATCAATCTGTTCAATATCAGATGTAAAATGCCCTTTTTGTGTTGCTTTCATTTTAAGCTGATTCCCAGACCCTATTGCGGTCTGTAACTGTTCATCAAACTTAAGATCAACGGCTTTATAGCCCGGTGTATCGGCATTTGCAATATTACTTGCTATCACACTGTTTTTCTGGAGATATAAATCAAGCGCCTTTTTTAACAGCCTGGGTGTTTTATCTGAGAATAATATTCGGTCTAACATTTCCATTTTTTTTGCTCCAAATTTTAAGAGTAAAGAGAAAGGGAGTAAAAGAGTTGTGAGTTGGAGAGTTAAAACAAAAACTTTTAACTCCAGAACTCTTTTACTCCCTCTCTCTTTCTCCTTGATTTAAAAGCAAAATCAATGCCTGCTTAATGCTCGAAATGGGAATTAGTAGGATGTCAGGTATTTGCATCAACAAATCAATGGGTTAGATAAATTCAAGGAATGTTTTTTTTTCGTTCCTTGATACTTTTTTTCCTCTGACAGTTAAAAAACAGCCTTATAGTCATTTTTTTGACTTGACCTATGCAACTGTCTATAATGAGCGTTCAACTATCAGCAATCAGGATAATAACCCAAGGTGCATTTTACGAAGTCTCCTGCCGGACAACTTCGAACCAACAGTGCGTGGACCAATGACTAAAAAAACTTCCGCAATAATAACTGCGGCAGGCCATAGCCGCCGGATGGGGAAGGGCAGGGAAAAACAGTTCTTAATGCTTGCTAAACTCCCCCTTATTGTTCATACCCTGCAAACATTTCAAGACAGTGCTTCTATTAATGAAATTATACTGGTAGTTCCTGATGATGGAATTGATTATTGTAAGCAGGAAATTGTAAACAGTTACAAATTTACCAAAGTTAAAAAAATAGTCTCAGGAGGAAAGAAGCGTCAGGAATCGGTTTTTAATGGCCTGAAAAGTGTTTCTCTTGAAATGGATTTGGTTGTGGTTCATGATGGTGTTCGTCCTTTTTTGAGTAAATCTATTCTTGAAAATTCTATAAAAAAGGCTAAAGAAAAAGGAGCTGCAGTAGTTGCCATACCGGTAAAGGATACTTTAATGAAAATTTCAGATCAGGTGATGGTCACTGAATGGCAAAACAGAGATTCCATATGGCGAATTCAAACGCCGCAAGTTTTTAAAAAAGAGATTATCATTAGCGCTTTTGAAAAAGCGCTGAAAGATAATTTTTGTGGAACCGATGAATCCATCCTCGTTACACGGCTGGGAATCCCGGTTTATGTGGTCGATGGATCAGAACTGAATATAAAGATTACAACTCCGGAAGATATTGTTTTAGGAGAGAGTATTTTAAGACTACACCATTCATTTAAAGAAATTCAGACAGGATAACAGGATTAAGAACATAGATTCTCAATTTGATTAATGAATAAAAGTCAGCAACCACAGATTACTCAGATTTTTTAAAAAAAAATCTGTGAAATCTGTGAAATCTGTGGTTGATTTTAGTTTTTAGGGTTAAACTTTGAAATTACGATACATTAAGATAAAAAATCCAGTCTATCCTGTTATCCTGTCTGAATTTAATAAATTTTTATGGTTATTATTATTTTAGCTGCTGGAAAAGGAACTCGAATGAGGTCGGAAGCAGCCAAGGTTCTGCATGTCCTTCATGGTAAGCCTTTATTAAAATATGTTATTGATCTTGCATATAAAATAAAGCCGGACAGAATTTTTGTGGTAGTTGGTTTTCAGAAGGAAGAAGTGAAAAAAAAATTTGTGTCAGAAAATATAGTATTTATTGACCAGGAAAAACAACTCGGCACGGGGCACGCTGTTATGCAGGTAAAGTTTTTTTTAGGGAATTTTAAGGGGGAAGTGCTGGTTTTGTCCGGCGATGTTCCTTTTTTGAAAGAAAAGACTGTTAACAAAATGATCAGGGATCACAGGTCGAATAACGCGGCTATTACCATATTAACAGCAGAAAAGGATAATCCATCCGGATATGGACGGGTAGTGAGAAACAGCAATAATAATATAGAAAGAATTGCGGAAGAAACAGACTGCTCGAAAACCGAAAAAAACATAAATGAGATTAACTCAGGGATCTACTGCTTTAATATAAAGTTTTTACTTGAATCTTTAGAGGAAATTGACCAAAATAACACACAGCGTGAATATTATTTAACCGATATTATTAAAATGGCCTTTGACAATTCATTGCCAGTGACGTCTGTCAAAGTGTCGAACCCTGAGGAAGTAAACGGGATTAATACAATAGAAGATTTGGTTGAAGCGGAAAAATTTTTGACAGGATGAATGGTTGGGTTCAGAGGAAAAAGCTGACTCCTGAAACCTGATCTCTGACAATTGAATTTATAAAGGATTTAAAATGAAAGCATTGATTCTTGCCGCCGGTAAGGGAAGCAACCTGCTTCCATTCACTGCAACAAGACCCAAAACAATGATTAATGTCGCGGGTAAATATGTTCTGGAGCGTACAATTGATCTTTTAAAAGAAAGCGGTATTAATGTAATTAATATAGTCGTTGGCCACAAAAAAGAGAAAATAATTGATTTTTTTAAAAACTCGACCCACGCAAACCTTAACCTCCATTATTTAGTACAGAAACAATCAAGCGGTATTGGTGACGCTGTTTTGCAGGCCCGTGATAGATTTGATCCGGGAGAATATTTTATCCTCATTTATGGAGATATACTAACCGCGGCTAATATTTTCAACCATACCCTTCAATCTTTTGGATCTACAAAGTCTCCCGTAGCTTCCATCTGTTTAACCTCTTCTTCAGAAATGTTTGGAAATGTATACCTTAATGACGAAATGAAGATAACCAAAATGATTGAAAAGCCTAAAAAACCGGATCTTTGTAATTATGTGCTGGCAGGTGTTTATATTCTTCCCACGTCCTTTTTCGATCTGTTAAAAAACAACAACAAGAGCATGGAAAAGGCATTCGGGAAACTTATCAAGAAAGGGAATCTTACTGCTTCCATCTGGGAAGAAGACTGGATAGATATCGCCTATCCCTGGGACATCTTAAAAGCAAACAGGATTATTATGGATACCTGGAAAAACGCGACAATTGCAAAAACGGTTAACTTAAAAGGAGATGTAAAAATTAACGGTCCGGTATTTATAGATGAAGATGTGGAAATAAGATCCGGTACTATACTTGAGGGTCCGTGTTATATAGGAAAAGAGAGTTTTATCGGCAACAATGTGCTGGTGAGAAAATATACATCTATTAGCGCCGAATCTGTTATAGGATACGGAGTTGAACTGAAAAACAGCATCTTATTTGGAAAGGCAAATGTGGGACGGCTTTCTTTCATCGGTGACAGCGTGTTGGGCTATAACATCTATTTTGGCTCCGGAACCATGACCATTAATCATACAGATAATCGAAAAACAGTTAAAGCTAAAATAAACGGAAAAAAAGTTGATTCCCTTTGCGAAAAACTTGGAACATTTGCCGGAGATAATGTAACTATTGGTACGAGTAATTCATTGTTAGCAGGGACAATAATACCTGCCGGCAAAATGATTCCTCATAACCATTCCTATCCAAAGTAATTTATATTAAATTTAACAAGAAATTGCGAATAGCCCAGCGCGGCTTTCGGCCGTAACCAAAGTGAAATGTGAAATTCCAAATTACAAGTACCAAATACCAAATAAATAACAATATTCAAATTGAAAAAATCCCAAACAAAACCAAAATACAAAAGTTTGGTTTTTAGTTTGCGTTTTTTTGTTTTTTGAGATTTGTTATTTATTAATCAATGGATTACAGGAAAACTTCGCGAAAAAAGCACAACTTGTGGTTCCAGAAGTTATAGAAGTTATAGGAGATGTATGTGTGGTATTAGCGGCATAATCGGGTTACAAAATATTTCAACGCCCCTGGTAGCAAGCATCAGGAATCTCGAATACCGCGGGTATGATTCCTGCGGAGTCGCTATTTTAAACGGGAAAGGAAAGATTATTGTCAAAAAGAATATCGGCTCTGTTGATGAAGTTAATGAAGCAGAAGAACTCACAAAACCAAAAGGAAATATCGGCATTGCCCACACTCGCTGGGCAACCCACGGCAGAGTAACAAAGGCTAATACCCACCCTCATGTAAGTTGTCAAAAAGAATTCGCCTGCGTGCACAATGGTATTATCTCTAATTATCGCGAGTTAAAGAATCAATTGGTTAAAAAAGGGCATAAATTTTTGTCCGAGACAGATACGGAAGTCATTGCCCATCTTTTGGAAGATTTTTATCGCTCCACCGGCAACGTGGAAAAAACCTTTTTAAAAGCTCTCGGTAAACTGGAGGGCACTTATGCTATTGCCATGATTACGACTTTTGATCCGTATAGAGTGTACTGCGCAAAAAAGGAAAGCCCGCTGATTTTAGGGATTGGTGATGATGCAAATTATATCGGTTCTGATACTAACGCCTTTATTGATTTTACCAGGAATTCCGTTGTCATGGATGATTTTGAATATGCCATAGTTTCTAAAGACAGTTACGTAGTAAAGAGTTTTAATCGAGGAAATATTATTGAAAAAGAAATAACCCGGATTCATTGGGACGCGGAGATGTCCAAAAAAGGCGGTTATCCTCATTACATGTTAAAAGAAATATATGAGCAGCCGCAGGCAATTATAAATGCTTTAAATATCGATCAGAAACATATTAAAAAGGCAGCAGCCCGGCTGTTAAAGAGCGAAAAAAAATATCTGCTGGGTGTTGGAACAACTTACTATGTTGCTCTTTTCGGTGAATATACTATTTCTTCCATAGGACAGAGCTTTGTACCTTCAATCAGTTCAGACGAATTTGAAAACCTGGGAGAAATCACCAGTAAGACTCATGTTATGGCGATATCCCAGTCCGGCGAAACGTATGATACCCTGAGTGCTCTAAAGCACGCAAAAAATAAAGGCGCTTCCTCCACAGCAATTGTTAATGTAATTGGTTCTTCCATGTCACGGCTGGTAGATCACACGATTCAGCAGGGATCAGGCCCTGAAATTTGCGTTCTCAGCACAAAAGCAGCAATAGCACAGATGATAATTCTTAACCGAATTGCCCTGGAAATGGGTGCCAGTAAAAAAGTCATTTCTTCAGTAAATAAAAGAGCTATAGAAAAAGGATTGAGGCAGCTTCCAAAATATGTATCACAGGTACTGAATGAAAAATCAGGTTTTGTCCGTACAATAGCAAAGCGCTACTGCCACATTAAAAACTGGCTTTACCTGGGTCGAGGCCCTTATTATCCTATTGCTTTAGAGTCGGCTCTTAAAATGAAAGAAGTGGCTTATATACACGCGGAGGGAATGCCAGGCGGCTTTTTAAAACATGGGACTATTGCTATGATAGATCCCGATCATTTTGCATTAGTATTTGTTCCTCCTAAAGAAGATAGAAAACTCTATGAACTCACTATGGGAGGAGTCGAAGAAATAAAAGCAAGAAATGGTTTTGTTTTAGGGTTTCATTTTGAACCAAAGGATTCGAAAAGCGGGCTTTTTAATGAGGACATTGTTTTACCCAAAGTTGAAAAGCATGTTGCTCCTTTTTTACAACTAATACTCGCCCAACTTTTTTCTTATTTCACCGCAACAACCCTTAAAAGAAATGTGGACCGACCGCGTTCTCTGGCTAAATCTGTCACTGTCGCATGATAAAGTAATAACTTTTTTTGTTTCTTTATTTGACGAATAAACAATGGAGTTTGAAGGACTTTGATTGACAACAGTTACTCACCTTCACCAAATTTATAAGGAGACAAAAGGTTATTTATTGCTTGTTCTTTGCCTATTAAAATATCTTTTATAAAGGAATATGGAAGATCAGGATTTTCTTCAACTATTTCGCCTGTTGCAGCCCAATATTCTATTTGCCCTGCAACAGACCTTTTCTCTATTTTTGATCTTATTTTGGCTTTTTGGGCCAAATCATCGGAAATTTTAACTGCTGTAGACATTTTTCCTCCTTTCCTGTTATTTACATTTAATAGTTCCAATATGCCATATATAGTTACAAAAAGAAACTAAAACATTGAAATTCCTATACATAAATTTATAACAAATTGCTAATTGAACATTGCTAA
>CBDUII010000160.1:0-6302 GCA_965367285.1 uncultured bacterium | reverse complement strand
CCACACATTACACAACGCATACTACCTACACCCGATGACCAAAAAACAAAGAACCTACTCACAAGACCACTGACTAAAAGGAAAGCAGAAATAGAAAAACCTACAATCATATATAGTATCAACGTTAATGGCAGAGTTTTATAACGCCCTCCTAATTCTGTGAGTTTGCTTTTTCCTGTCATATGAAGGACTGCTCCTGCCCCCATAAAAAGAAGGCCTTTATATAGAATGTGCGAAAAGGCATGAGCTGAAGCCCCGTTTATTGCCATTTCGGTTCCCATTCCAACTCCCGCAACCATATATCCCACCTGGCTTATAATATGGTAAGCCAGGAGTCTTCTTATATCATTTTCAAGTACAGCGTAAATTACGCCATAAATTGCCATTACGGCACCAATCCATACAAGGGCTTCAGTGCCTGGAAAAGCCCTGAGGAGCACATATACTGCAGTTTTAGTAGTAAAGGCACTTAAAAATACAGCGCCTGTAACAGTGGCTTCAGGGTATGCATCAGCCAGCCAGGCATGAAGTGGAGGAACAGCAGCATTTAGAAGGAAACCGATAAGTATCAGATAAAAGGCCGGTCCATTACCTTCAAGGAGACCAAATTCTAAAGATCCTGTATTAACGACATGTATTATTATGCCGCCTAATAGAAAAAGACCACCTGCTACATGAACCAAAATATATCTAAAACCAGCATCAATAGCTGCCTTCTTTCTCCTGAACCAGATAAAGAAAACAGAGGAGAAAGCCATAATCTCCCAGAAGAAGAACAAAGTAAAATAATCACCCGCAAAGACAACTCCAAGAGCACTTCCCACATAAGTTAGGGCTGCTATATGATGTTCGCTTTCTTTAACATGAAGTCCATAAACATTTCCTATAAAAGCCATTATGACAAACACATAAGCAAAAACCATACTGAGCTTATCAACTTTGCCAAAAATAAGGTCATAATCCAAAAAGTGGTATGTCCAGTGAATACCCTCTGAAATAGTTAGAAGGTGAATAAATGCCAGGATGGGTAAAAAGAGCAAATATGCCTGTTTTGTTTTCCCTTTGAACAGGGGAATCAAAAGGGCCCCAAGGATAAATATTGCTGCTGGAGGCATATTAATCATAGTAATCCTCTGGTTTCATCAGCCATCGCTTTCCCAATGCTTTGGACCCGATAATAGTAAGGGCGCAGGCAATACAGCCATATAAAGCACTGAACCCGGGTATTTTATCCCAGAAAAAAGTAACATGCTCACGGGGTATGAAAAAGTCAATTAGTACAAGTAGACCTAAAATAATATAAGAAAAAATTTTAATTTTTTTGATATTCTCCGGTTTTTCTATATCCATTTGCTTATCTCCTTTGCAAGATTAAAAAAAATGGAATTAGTTGAGAAGCAGATGCTAAGTTTTGTCCCCCTACGTTTTTCAGACATATCGAAAATGGCCGGCGGTTTTTTCATTTAGTTTCCTCTTTTTATTCGTCATTAGTCAATAGTCATTTGTTTTTATTGAGCACTTAAAACCATTTTTGCCAAGTCGGTTAAATATGATGGATTAAAAAAAAGAATTAATGTGCCTATTGCTGTAATCATAAGGGGTACAACTATATACATTGGAGCTTCCTGTCTTTCCGCGTTTTCTCCTTCCGGTAATTCTTTAAAATAGGCAGCGTAAATTATCGGCAAATAATAAGCGGCATTTAGTATAGTGCTTACAAGCAGCACAATGAGTAAAGGTATATTATTAGCTTCTATGGACCCGAGCGCGAGATGCCATTTTGTGATAAAGCCGGCAAAAAGAGGCACGCCTATCATGTTCATTGCCCCGATTGTGAAGGCGGTCATTGTCCAGGGCATTTTTTTGCCGATACCGTTCAATTCACTGATGTTTGTTTTGTGTGAGACAACGTATATTGACCCCGCGCAAAAGAAGAGCGTGATTTTTGAAAACGCGTGGTTGGTTATATGTATCATGCCGCCGATCATGCCGCTGGGAGACAGCATTGCCATTCCTAAAACAATATAAGAAAGCTGGCTCACTGTTGAATACGCGAGTCTTGCTTTCAGGTTGTCCTTAGTAAGCGCTATTACCGAGGCCACAATTATAGTAAATGAAACAAAATAAGCTGTGGCAATCCCTAAATTCAATGTCTGCATGGTTTCCGGCCCAAAAACAAAAAATATAATCCGTACAATAGAAAATACTCCTACCTTGACAACGGCAACAGCGTGTAAAAGAGCGCTCACCGGTGTGGGCGCTACCATTGCAGCGGGAAGCCAGCTATGGAAAGGCATAATCGCCGCTTTTGCGAAACCGATAATGAATAGAACATAAACAATTTTGAGCATTGTCGGCTCGCTGCTCACGACATCTCCCGGAAACATTCCACCGCTTTTAAATTCGAGAGTACCGGTAAAGACATAAGTTAAAATGAGCGCCGGCAGTAAAAATACCTTG
Source organism: uncultured bacterium (assembly GCA_965367285.1). GTDB lineage: Bacteria > Nitrospinota > Nitrospinia > CAJXCL01 > CAJXCL01 > CAJXCL01. Next base: position 3,842 of record CBDUII010000160.1, on the reverse strand, counting down.
GCGGTGCCGACTAAATACCAGATATATTTACCGCCGCCTTCATAAGCTTTTTTCGTTTCCTTGTGTGCTACAAGGGGATAAGTAGCCATTGTGATGATTTCATAGAACAAAAACAATGTGAATAAATTGGCCGCAAACGCGGCTCCTATAGTAGCTGAAAGCGTAACTGCGAAACAGGCGTAATATCTTGTTTGCGCGTGTTCTTTTAGAGATCGCATATAACCGATAGAATAAAATGAGGTTAGAATCCAGAGAAATGAAGCGGTCATGGCGAACATCAGCCCCAGGGCATCCACCCTGAGTTTTATTGATAAGCCGGGAAGGAGTGTTACGAGTAAGAATTCAATATTTTTTCCGGCAAAAACAGCAGAGGCCATGGAAAGAATGATCAGAAATTTTATTACCGCTGCGCCAATGGTATAGGATTCTCTCAGGTTAGGTTTATTTTTAGCCGTGACAATTAAAATGGCCGCAATCGAAGACACAATAACCGCCAGCAAAGGTTTTATAGAAGTAATAGTTTCCATTTTACATTTTCAATAAATTTATCTCATCCACATTCGCTGTGGGTTTGTTTCTAAAGATAGCAATAACAATCGCCAGTCCCACCGCTGCTTCTGCCGCGGCTACAGTCATAACCATGAAGGTAAAAATATGACCATCCAGATTGTTCAGAAATTTGGAAAAGGCAATAAAAGTCAAATTTACGGCGTTAAGCATAAGCTCAATCGACATGAAAATCATAATGACATTTCGCCGGAGCATAACTCCAGCTACTCCGAGAGAGAATAGAATCGCGCTTAATAACAGGTAATGAGTTAATGGAACCATAAGCAATTAACAGTTTATAATTAAAAGTTATTAGTTGCTGGTATTTAAAGGTAAAAGACTATAAACACCTTTACTGTCATTCCCGCGAAAGCGGGAATCTAAATAAAAGCTCCTCATATTGAGACTTTTAGATTCCCAATCAAGTCGGGAACGACATGAATACCAATGTTTATTCAATTTTACTCTTTGCCAGAATTACCGCACCGATAATAGCAACCAGTAGAATAATGGAAGCTATTTCAAAAGGGAGCAGATAATCTGTAAACAAGATTTCCCCTAACATGGCAGTGGTGCCGAAATCTTCTCCGACCTGCATTGTTTGATGCAATCCACTGGCCTTTAATGTGCCGGATAGTTTTATGAAAGCGCCAACTGCCAATAAAAATCCAATAAAGCTCAACACGATATTCCGGTCTCTTGATTTCCAGATCGGTTCATTCCCGCGCAGGTTCAGCAGCATAATGATAAACATAAACAGTACCATAATAGCGCCCGCATAAATCAGAATCTGGATGGCGGCGATAAAATGCGCGTTCAGTATAACGAAAAGCCCGGCCAGACAGAACATGACCAGGATCATATTCAAAACAGCGGCAACCGGGTTCCAGCTAATAATCATTAAGAAGGCCGCCAGTACAGCCACACCGCCAAATACATAGAACATTAATAATTCCATTTGCCGTAAATCTCTTTTATATAATTGAGTCGTTTTCGCAATTTTTTTGCCGGTACCAGTAACCGGTCTTTTTCATAAAGCATGTTGCTTCTATCGATATCCGCTATTTCGCATTCATCACTCATGACTATAGCTTCTTCAGGGCAGGCTTCTTCACACAGCCCGCAGAAAATACAGAGGGCCATGTCTATGCTGAAAGATTCAGGATACCTTTCCTTTTCCAGTTCTGTTTCAGCCGGTTGTATTTCAATGCATTTTGCCGGACAAATTATTTCGCAAAGCCCGCAAGCCACGCACCGCTCCACGCCATTATCGTCAAGCACCAGCACCGGGCGGCCTCTGTAAGCAGGGGGATATTCCTTTTTTTCATCCGGGTAATAGACTGTAAAAATAGTTCTTTTTTTATTTTGCGAAAGAAATGCAAGAATAAACCCGATCAGGTTGGTGAAGAAATGTCTGGAGGTTACCAACATTCCGCGGAAGATTTCCGGCAGGTAAATCCTTTCCCACCAGGTCATTGTGATGTTTCGATTTACTAGCATAGTAATTTGATTACGCAGATTAATAATTTTGATTACACTGATTGAAATAATCTGAGTAATCCTTTGTAATCAGTGTAATCATCTTTCTTATTGCAAAATTAAAATTACAATTCCGGTTATTAATATATTTGCCAGTGCTAAGGGTAAAATTATTTTCCAGCCTAATTTCATGATCTGGTCATACCTGAATCTTGGTAATGTCCAGCGAATTGTCATTTGAAACCATATAAAAAAGAATACCTTGATCCAAAAAACAGATATGTGGATCAACATTAAAATAATAGTAGCCAGTGTTTCAGTCATCAAAAAAAGGGTGGATTGATAAAATTGTTGCGCGGGAAATATATAGGATAACCCGTTTGAAATAATAGATAAAAGTGTCGCGGAAGAAATAAAAGGGATATGCCACCCGCCAAAGAAGAGAATCGTTACAATCGCGGAAATAGTAACAACTTCCAGAAATTCCGCCATATAGAACATCCCGAATTTCATTCCGCTATATTCCAGAAAATATCCGGCAATAATTTCCGCTTCGCCTTCCGCGACATCAAAGGGTGCTCGTTTGTTTTCCGCAATTGCACAGGCTAAAAACAGAAAAAATCCGAGGGGTTGTAAGAAAATTCCCCAGCGGAAAAAATTTTCCTGAGCCGCGCCTATTTCTGTAAGCTGCAAAGAACCGTAAACCATGAAAACACCAATAAGAGTAAACCCCATAGCGACTTCATAGGAGATCATCTGGGCGCCGGCCCTGAGAGAACCGAGCAAAGACCAGTTGTTGTTGGAAGACCAACCGGCAATAACTGTTCCGTACGTCGCAAGAGAAGATATAGCAAAAATGAAAATGAGCCCTACATCAAGGTCTGCAATGACCAGGTTGATTTCTTTTCCGCCAATAATGTATTTTCCGCCAAAAGGAATAACAGCGAAAGTAATCAAGACCGGGATGACACAAATAATCGGGCTCAGAGTATGCATTATCTTATTAGCGCCCTGTGGAATAAAATCTTCTTTCGCAAACATCTTAATTGAATCCGCGAGAGGATGAAGCAGACCTAAAAAGGAAAAGACGAATATATCCGCTCGATTTGCTCCTATCCTGTCCTGCATTAAGGCGCTTTGTTTTCTCTCTACCCAGGTCATTACAGGGGCAAAGAAGCCCAGATTGAGCCCGAAGATAAAAAGCACTTTAGCAGAGGTAATTAAAAAATCTTCCATGAATTTGTCTGTTTAAAAGAATCTTAGACAGGATTACAGGATAAACAAGATTGCTTTTTAAGGCGCAATGACAGGGTCATTGCACTCCAAAACAAATCCAGTCGATCCTGTTCATCCTGTCTAAAAAATTTTCTTTTTTAAATTTTTATTCCGGTTTCTCCCAGTTTTTCGTAACTTACATTTTTAAAACCCTTAACATTTTTTGCAATTTCATCCATGACCCTGCTCGGTTCTATAGTCTTAAAAGACTTTCCCATTGCTTTTGCGACTCCACCCAAAATTTCCAGGTCCGGCTTTGCCTGATCAGGGCAGGGGACAGCCCTGTTAATTTTCTGCACGATGCCGTTTATATTTGTAAACGTACCGTCTTTTTCAGCAAAAGTTGCGGAAGGAAGAGCAACGTTAGCCATTGAACTCAAATCGGTGTTATGGGTATCCTGTACTACCAGAAAATCGAGTTTGGACAGGGATTTCAGAGTCTCCTGTTTGGAATCAGAATTTTCAATAATGTCATTGCCGATAACATATAGCGCTTTTAAATTTCCTTTGTTTATTTTTTCGATTATTTCTTTAACTGA
>CBDUII010000159.1:0-6342 GCA_965367285.1 uncultured bacterium | reverse complement strand
GGTTACAGAAATCATAATACTTATTCATGTGTTATGCAAGTCTTATTTTGAAACAAACGTGTCAGATCCATTCTTAGCGTCATTTAAATTTATCATGTAGATTGGGTAGAAACCGCTGTCACCTGTGGCAACCCCATGCACCCCCTGATTTCACATACCTACTAAGAGCATTTTGAGTTTTCTCTAAAAACAATTTTATCTAATCTTTATTGCCAATGGAATTCAATTCTTTCACTTCATTTTGCCCAACTTGTAAGTTATGTTAGGACGAGAGTTATAATTGAGAACGTTATCCTATAAAGATAAAGAATTGACAAATTAAATATTAAGAGGTAGATTACGTTTATATCTGTAAATCGGAGGTTTAAATGAAACCCATTAAAGCACTGACCGGAACGATTGATAATGCTCCTGACTTGAAATTGCACATATTATTGACTGAAGAAGATAATGTTGTTGTGGCTCGATGTTTGGATTTTTCTATTTCCAGCCATGGAGAAAACGAAGAAGACGCTTTAGCTTCTTTAACAGACAGCATTAAGGACTATTTTGATTATGCTATAAAAAATAACGCGTTAGATAAAATTATTGACCCGGATGAAAAGAATTACTGGGATATATACAGGGAACTGGAATTAAAAAGCGAATCTTTTATTATAAAAGAAAAAATCAATGTATTAAAAGCGGATAGGATAAAAGAAGTTATTTATGCCTAAAGCCCTTGAGCTGAGAAAGGTTGCTGATAGGTTGAAAGCTCATGGAATAGCATTCGATCCCAAAAGCGGGGGCAGGCATAGCGGAAAGTTTATAAAAGGAAGCAAGCTCATTTCCGGTCAAAGCTCACGGTAAGAAAACAATGATCTTATCTTATGCGTTGAAAGGGCTTATTAAAAAATTTGAACTCCCTCCAGATATTTTCAACAGATAAATTTCTTGGACAGTTTTTTTCTCTGCTGTAAAAACCAAGCATCACTGAAAAAGATCTCATGCATAAAGCTGAAATTATAAGTATTGGTAGTGAACTTTTAAGTGGAAAAACCATTGATACCACTTCAACATTTATAAGCCGTAAACTTAGCAGAATTGGTGTGACTGTAGCACACAAGGCAACGATACCGGATCAAGCTTCAAATATCATAAAAGCGGTAAAACAATCATTGAATCGATCGTCCATTCTACTGATAACAGGTGGACTTGGTCCTACCAAAGATGACATTACCAAAAGGGCTGTGGCAAAGGCGCTTGGACTGAAAATGAAACATTATCCTCAGGTAGAAGCTTCTATACGACAGTTTTATCAAAAGCTTCACAAAAAAATGCCGCACCTTACTTTAAACCAGGCTTTTCTTCCGGAAAAATCAAAACCATTAAAGAATTCCTGGGGTACTGCTCCCGGTATCTACATAAAGCGGCCAGGGGCCGCAACCGAAAGGAGCTTCCGCTCCGATGTTGCAAATAAAAAAACTTCCGAGCTTTGCATAAGGCGCTCTAAAAAACAAGAACTAACAGCGCCTAAAAAAAAGAAGGTTTTACGGGGTAATAATATAAAGAAAAAAATGTTGTTTATGCTGCCGGGGGTGCCGCACGAAACTACGAATATGTTTATCCACCGTGTCTTACCCATATTAGCCGGTGAATTGGGAAAGAGTACGCTTAATTCGATAGGGATAAATATTTTTGGAATCGGCGAATCAACCATTCAGGAGAAGATCGAGAATCACTCCTTTCCTAAAAGCATAGCAGTATCTTATTTACCGGAAACAGGTGGCGTCAAACTGATACTCACCGGAGATGTCCCTAAAAAGGAACTTCAATCATATTCACGAAAGATTCAAAAATTGTTTAAAGATAATGTTTTTAGCACAGGAGAGGTTACTCTTGAGCAGGCTCTGTGCAAAATCCTTAAACAAAAGAGGGTTCAATTAGCTGTGGCTGAATCCTGCACCGGAGGTCTGTTAGGCAGCCGCATTGTAAATGCATCCGGAGCTTCATCGTATTTCCCCGGAGGTGTAATAGCTTACTCCAACAAAGTAAAAACAGATGTTCTTGGAGTTTCTACCGCTCTTCTTAAGAAATATGGAGCTGTCAGCATCCCTGTGGCAAAAGCTATGGCACAGGGAGTGGCAAAAAAGTTTTCCTGTGAGTGTGGTATCGGTATTACCGGAGTGGCAGGACCAACCGGAGGAACACGGCAAAAACCGATAGGATATGTTTGCATTGCAAGCTGTTGCGGGAAGAAGATTTCAGCGAAATCTTTTCAGTTTTATGGCGATCGTTCTTTTATCCGAAACAGTTCTGTGGCAACCGCACTTTTCCAGATGCTATCTTTATTTAAAAAGAAATAACTCTTTTACTTTTGCTTTAGTAGATTCCTTGCAAGCTCCAGGTTGTGAAGTGCAGGGGCATAATCAGGCTTAATCCGAAGTGCCTCTGAAAAATGAGTACTGGCCTCTTTGAGCTTTCCTTGTTTAGCCAGGACAACACCTAACTCATGATGTGCCTCCATATAAGCGGATTTAATTAAGAATGCTCTTGTATAATGAATAATAGCTGTGTTCGTCTTTTCCTGTGCGGCTAAAGCACTTCCAATGTTGAAATGCGCTTCCGCGAAATCAGGTTTAATTATCAAGGCTTTCGAGTAGTGAGAAATTGCCTCATCATATTTCCCCTGTTCAGCTAAAGCAACTCCCAGGTTGTTGTGCGCGTCAGAGAAGTCAGGCTTGATTTTTATAGCCTTGCGATAAGGCGCAATAGCTTCGTCGAGATTTCCCTGTTTGTGTAAAGCCGCTCCAAGGAGGTTGTGCGCTTCAGGAAAATCCGGTTTGATTTTTATAGCCTCTAAATATTTTTCAATAGCTTGATCTGTTTCTCCCTTCTGTAAAAATGACAAGCCTTTATAATAGTACCATTGGGCAAGATCCGGCTTATAACCTGGGGAAAATGATTCTGAAGATGCGTATAGAAAAATCATAACGCCCAACCAACCAGCAAGACTTCTAAAATCACGGCTGCCGGCAAACTTAACCATCTGGTACAGACCGTAGGATGCAAAGAGGAAAAGAAAGGGGATAAGAGGAACACGAAATCGCGCTGATACAAGAAATGGCAAAAATGATACAAAATAGATACAGATAAATAATATAATGAGAATTGATACTTCATATTGTATTTTATATTGCGTTAAATCTGTGTCTACCTGGCTGTCATGTTTCATAATATTAAGAAAAACCATTATGAATCCTGCGATAGATAAAGCTAATACTACAGAGAAGTTTCCCGGCAGATAGTTTAAAATTTTCGAATTCATGCGGGCAAAGTAAATTTCCGTAGGATTTGCAACCTCTTTCGGACTCCAGAAAAGAGCTGCTTTTCTGAATGTGATGATTAAAGACTTCCATGGATGAGTTACTACATAATGGAATGCCTCTTTAGCCCAGTAAGATGATGCCTCGGAGTATTTCAAATCTTTCCCAAGTTTTCTCTTCAGACCATTAACAATCACCGCGTAATCAAAAGGAGTCCAGGAATCAGCACCAATCATTTCTTTCAGATGCGGAATAGTAGGCTTTATTCCATCTGATAATTCGTTGTTACCAATATACAAATTTAATCCACCATTAGTAGAAATTAGAGCAAATTCATTTGCAACTACATAATTTCGGACAGTAACAGGGCTTATTGCCAGAGCGGTACCAATAATAAAAGCTGACAAATTTAAAAGCAGTTTATTCAAGTCACTTCTTCGGTACAAAATCCAGGCAAGCCATGCTACAGCAACCGGCCAGAACAGGAGTATATTGGACCTTACCAGGGCGAATAGTCCAAGCACAAAGCCCCCAAGGGCGCAGCGCAGCGCACCTGTCTTTTCTGTCCATAAGAATAGAACATAAATAAGAAGAAGTGAGAGAAATACTAACAAAACCGGTGGATACAACTCACTTTCAAAGTATATGAATATCCAATAGAAGGACATAAAAGCAGAAAGAACAAGACCGACAGTACTCCCGAACAATTTTCTTCCGAGAAAAAAAGCTAAAATGCAGTTCACCAAACCTATTCCCATTTGGACAATCCTTACTGCCAGGTAATTTGATCCGCAGAGCCAGTAAATAAAAGCCAGGAAATAGGGATAGCCGGGAGATTTTTGATAGGGAATGCTCTGGATCAGAGGATCATTGTAAAATTGAGGGACTACCCACTTCCCTGTTGCCAGACCTTTAGCCCAATAGTCATGGAAGCTTGCGTCAAGAATTGGACTTGAAAAATCCGGATTATGCGTAACTTCATTTAAGTAAAAAGCTCTAAGAAGAAAGCCAAGCACCAAAATTCCGCATAGGATCAAAAATTCAAATGAATAAACATGAAGAGCGTTACTTGTTTTTTGTTGCATACCGCTTAGCAATTAAATATTTTAATAAGTAATATATCAAAAGGATTAAACCGTAAAACACGATATACGAAGGTATTTCCTGAATAAATCGAAATGGAGATGATAGTGACCTCGTCCAATATGAGTTCATTATATAAAATACCCTCGCAATAGATAACAAAGAAAGAAAGAGAACTAATGAAAACACCGAATATCGGTAAAATATAAAGTTTTTAGTATTGTTTATTTGTTCAAATGATTTCCGAATGACAAAAGCCAACGGGAAAAACAAAAAGGGCAAAATAGTAAAAACATGCCTCGTAAGCACTGTTTTATGAAAAGCTGCTATGAGGACTTCAGTCAAAATTAATAAGGAAAAAAATAAAGCCTCATTTTTGCGTGAATTATAGAAGTAATAGAAGCCGAGCAAAGATAAAATGAGTATGGGTGAAACTATAAACAAGCCGGGAGCATGGTTCTTAATCACATTAGACCAGTTAAAAACAACCTCACTATTTAAGAAGTTTGTAAAAAGCTTATCCAGCCCAATAAAAAAATTTCCTGATAAAGCGGTAAAAAAGGTTCTTTCTTCCGGGAACGCCGGATTATATTTATTGCTTTTTATTGTTAATTCATCGAACGCGATAAAGTTGTAAGACAATAAAATAGAATATACGGCTACAAATATTAGCATTGCCGAAAGAAAAGGAATTAAAATATTTTTATTAAAAATGTCTTTTACGTTAACTTTCTTTGATAAAAATATATAAAGTGCAAAGGGTACAATGAACAGGATGTTTTGGATCTCTATTATTGAAGCAAGAGCTAATAACATGGAAACAGCAATTATAGATTTAATGTTTTCATAGCTAAATTTATTCAAGGTCACAACAAAGAACACGGCGGAAAGAATGGTAACCATGGAAACCGCATGTGAAAAAAGACGAGTCGATTCAAACCAGGAAAACGTGGCAAACGCAAACAGGAAAGAAGAAAACAATGCAATACCAAAACGGAATTTAAAAAAAATATAAAGTTTAAACAGCAAGAATACGGCAAGAGTACCTGCAATATTGGGGAGAAAAATAACAAAGACCTTGCTGATATTTATTTGATAGCTCAGAAATCTGTCTAATCCTGTTTCTCGAAAACTCTTTCCAAGAACATAAAAGGGAATGCTTAATAGAGCGGTTCCTGGAGGCCTGTCGGAATAATAATCACCTTCTTTCAAGTTATAATCGACAAAATAGGTATATTCGATATACTTGTTAATTTTTACTGATCTGTCTTCTACCAGGGCACTAACCAGGGCAAAATGACTTCCATCGTTAGAAGTCATAACGGGATATGTTGAGCTGATAAAATAAATAAAATTTATTGCTAATAGCGAAATGATCAGTATTTTTTGATGAGCTTGAGTGAAATTCATCGTCTTTTTCAAATTCAATGTATCAAAGATGTAAAAGCTTAAGTCGGGTCAGCTTCGTGCCGAAAGTTAAACAAGTCAAATTTCATAAAATAAAAAGCACTAAACAGTTTTGCAGATTAACCTGGTTTTATGTCAATTTAAATACCTTATGATATACATAGTAGCAGCTCTATCACACTTAACGCATTTGCAGTAAGCCTGGATGTCATCAACGTTCTTTTTTCCTTCATCCATGGCTTTTCTTACACCCGCAACTCTGTAAGAAAAAGGCGGCCCATAATCACCATTTATGCAGTGTTGATTCTTCGCAAAACTTATAAGGCTAAATGAAAAATAAAATTGGTAAATGAGTAATACTAAAACATACGTGGAAACACCATATCTAACGGTTTTTAATTTGCTTTCCAGCAACCAACGAAACAAATTTCCTAAGACAATAAAGATCAAAGGTAATAAATGTAAGAAATAATGGTTTGCAAGGGTTACTTTCGTAAACACCAGTGAACGCGTTCCGAACAAAAACCATAACAATAAAAAAAAAATC
>CBDUII010000158.1:0-6348 GCA_965367285.1 uncultured bacterium | reverse complement strand
AATTTTTGTTATTATCAACTGATAGGAAGTTTCTTTTGTTTTCGGCCTTTTGGCTGCCTTATGATTTCTGACGGTCAATGTACTAAAGAGGAAATATTTTCATTCCTTTTAGGTCATTTTCCTTTTGTTTTGGCTTTCCCGAAAATATAGTCTTACCACCTAATTCTACCCTCAGCGGCACGAATTCACAGTAAATAATTGATTTTAAATAAGTTAGCATAACAAGAAGACTTCCCTGAGCTATCTTTTTCATGACGAAGATTATGTTATTTTCCGCTCCTTGAAATAATCTAATGCATGGCATAAAAATTGCCGATAATAGATTAAAGAAGATAAAAGCGTCAAAAAATCAACTTTATAAACAAGGTGGAAAAATGAAAGCAGAACGATTAATGATTGTAGACGATGATTTAGATCATCTTAAAAAAATGTCCAGGTATCTGGTTAATGAATACTTTGATGTGGCAACCGAGCCGAACTCAAAGAAAGCCTTAAATCGATTGTTAAAAGAAGATTTTGATTTAGTTTTCATAAAACAAAATATGGCCGGTTATGACGGGTTGTCCATTCTGCGGCAACTTCAAAAAGCAGGGTCAAAAAGCTCTTTTATTATTATGGCAGATTCTTTGGATATTAGGCAAGCCATAGAGATTATGCAGGAAGGCGCTTACAGCATCTTGATGATGCCTTATAAAATGGAACAACTCAAAGAAATGGTGATTAAAGGTTTTAAAAATAAGCGCGCATTTTTAGAGATACTTCAACTTTCTGATAACCTTGTGAAAGCGAACATCGACTTGCAGGACAAGAAAAAGCGTTTGGAAGATGAACAAAAATTGTTAAAAAGCAAAGTTGAAGAATTGAATTTCCTTAATAAACTCAGTTTTCTGATGAGTTCATCACTGAACCCGGAAATAATTATTGACAGCCTGGCACAAAACTTAAAGGATACAGTCCGTTTTGATATCTTTTCAGTAATGATGTTGGAAGGTAAAGAAATTTTCTTGAAGGTTCATTCCAACAACCTCTTGGAACAGGGATTATTGAATGAAATTAATAGAAATATCCATAAGAGCTTTGCCAAATATACAGGGAAGACTGAATGTTTAAATAAACTTCCTGAAAAAACTGCAGGTGCAGCAAAAAAAGTTATAAGTATTCATCAGGGTTCGGAATTAGATTTTAATTTACAGGTGGCCGGCAAAAAATTAGGTGTGTTGAAAATTATCCGGTTTTCCGGAGAACCTTTTAGCGAAGGCCAGAAGTGTCTCTTGTCCACCGTATCTAACCAGCTTGCCCTGTTTTTGAATAATGCTCTCGAGCATAAAAAATATCTTGGCCTCGCATCGTACGATTGTTTAACCAATGCTCTCAATCGCAGAGCCTTCGATGATATTATTGAGAGGGAATTTAACCGATCCGTTCGGTACAAAACTCCGCTCTCTATAATAATGTTTGATTTGGATCACTTTAAAAAGATAAATGACAGTTGGGGGCATCAGGCCGGTGATACTGTTTTAAAGGAAGTAGTGGGAATTGTGCATAATTGTCTTAGAGAATCGGATGTTTTTGCACGTTACGGAGGAGAGGAGTTTGTCGCTATTCTTCCTCAAACGGGTATTGAAAAAGCAGGTATTTTGGCAGAAAGAATTCGAATGGCCATTGAAAATAAGCCAATTAATGTCCAAGAGGGGCAAGTTAATGTAACTTCAAGTGTGGGAATTGCCTGTTATCCTTTTTCTTCAATAGAAGATAAAAATGATCTGGTAAGAATGGCAGATAATGCTTTATATCAAGCGAAAAATAATGGTAGAAACCGCGTTTATATTCATTCTAAAGATAATAAATTTAAAGAAATTAAACTAAAAAGTAAAACATTTCAACCTGCAAAGATCGCAAGCCGCGCAATTGCTTAATCGTAGCCAAAAACTATTTTGCGGGGTTTACTTTTTGGTTAGTTTTTTAAGACGGGCAACTTCATCGGGATCAAGGTGACGAAACTTTCCGAGACTTAATTCTTTCAGATTCAGGAAGGCATATTTAATTCTTCTTAACTTTGATACGGGATGCCCGATCGCTTCGCATAATACCCTGACCTGCCTTTTTCTTCCTTCAATAAGAACAAACCTTAACCAGCTGCTATTTCCGGTTATCCTTTCTATCGCAATTCTTAACGGGATCGCGGGGATTCCTTTGATTTTTATGCCCCTGGTCAGCCGGCTTATTTTTTTTTCGTCAGGGATGCCGCGCACCCGGGCAAGGTAAACTTTTGGTATTTGATTCGATGGATGTGCCAAACCATGTGCAAGTATTCCGTCATTGGTCAACAGTAAAAGACCTTCGGTATTAATATCCAGGCGTCCCACAGGGAAAATCCTTTCTTTAACATTTTTAATCAAGTTGCGGACAGTAGGGCGGCCTTTATCATCATTCAGTGTGGTTACATATCCCCTCGGTTTGTTTAAAATCAGGTAGACTGGTTTTTCTTTTTTTAAAACCAGTTTGCCGTCTATTTTAATATAGTCTTTTGCCGGGTCTGCTTTGGCCCCCAGTTGTGTTACAACAGTGCCGTTAACTGTTATTCGGCCTTCCATGATAATCTTCTCCGCTTTTCTTCTGGAGGCAATTCCAGCAATGGCTAAAATTTTTTGTAGTCTAATATTAGATTCCATTTATTTTTAACCACAAAGACTCAAATTCTTAGACGGGATTAACAGGATTTACAGGATTTTATTAGGCGCTGTTTGGTTTTTGCCTTTTACAGCGCCTTATGCAAGGCTAAATATCCAGTCCATCCTGTTAATCCTGTCTAAAAAAGGGTTTTGTTTTTCTTAGTGTCTTGGTGGCAAATCATTTTTGGTTACGGCTTCCGCTACGCTACGGTAATTTAATTTTCCACTTCTGGGTTTGAGTTATTATTGTCGGCCTGAGTTTCTTGCTCAAAAGGAAGGTCGGTTTGGGAGAGATCAGGGGGCACAGTTCCTTCAATTACCAGGTCCTGTTCTTTAAACTCCTCCAGGGAAGGCATGTCAGCAACACTTTTTAATCCAAAATATTCCAGGAATTTTCTGGAAGTACCGTACATGATAGGTCTTCCCGGAACTTCTCTTCTTCCCATGATACGGATCAGGTTTTTCTCCAGAAGTGTTTTAATGACTCCAGCTGAATCCACCCCTCTGATATTTTCTATTTCCATGCGGGTGATCGGTTGTTTATAGGAAATTATGGAAAGGGTGTCCAGGGCTTGTTTTGAAAGGCGGGCCGCTCGATCCGCTTTGTGAAATTTTCGAATCCAATCCGAGTATTCGTGCCTGGTAGCTAATTGATACCCGCCCGCAACCTCCTGTATCTGCAGACTGCGTCCTTCGTAATCCTGCTTCAGTTCTTCAAAAACCGTGTTTAATGCTTCCCTGTTGAATTTCCCGTCAAAAAGCTCGCGCAGCTTATCCACAACAAGAGGTTTATCCGATACCAGCAAAAGATTTTCAATGATCGCTTTCAGGTTAATCGCATCCATTAATATCTTCCTCTTGAGCCTTAAAAATTCTAATAGGACCAAACTGCTTCATTTGCTGAATTTTTACCATATTTAATTTCATCAATTCCAGAAGACCTAAAAAGGTAGCTATAACTTCTATTTTGGATTTAAAGGAACGCAACAAATCATCAAAAGTAATACTCGCCATACTACTTAACTTTTCCATTATATAATTAATTTTATCAGTAACCGAGATTTCATCAATGCTTATATCATAATCATCCCTGAATGAAAGTTCTTTCATAACATGCTTAAAAGCAACCATCAGATCGAAAACCGTTACGTCGTACTTTACGTCATCATCTCCTTCTTCTAATTGCACTGGAGCATTTCGAGTAAAAATTTTATTTTGCTGGAACTCCATAACCCGCAGTTTTCCGGCCGCTTCTTTATATTTCTTATATTCCAGGAGTTGTCTGACTAACTGTTCTCTCGGATCTTCACCGGATTCTTCCTCCTCTTCCTGCTCCTGCTGCGGGAGCAGCATTTTTGATTTAATCCGTGCCAGTTCCGCTGCCATTACCAGGTAGTCTCCCGCAACGGAAAGATTCAACTCTTCCATCAGTTCAATGTAGGCGAGGAATTGCTTGGTAATATCAGAAATGGGGATGTCATATATATCAAGCTTCTGTTCTTTGATTAAATGAAGCAGTAAATCAAGCGGACCTTCAAAAACATCAAGCTGTACTTTGTAATCCATTTTTTTCAGGAAATATAAGGAAGTGAGCTAAACTTCAGGCATTTTTAGTTAGCTTTGCGTTTTTGGCATTTTACAATATCAAATATCCTGAAAAATAGCAATTCTATTGTATGGCCTGAAAGCTGACAACTGATGGTTGACAGCCAATCACTATTTAAACCGCGTACCTGAGACACTTTCAATGGCATTTTTCCCAATAATCCCCTGCCTGATCAGTTTGGGAACGTTTTCGCAAACATCAAGAACAGTTGAACTTTGAGTCCCTGTTGCCTTACCACCATCCAGGATTAAATCTATTTTATCTCCCAGCGTTTCTATGACCTCTACAGCAGAAGCAGGCTCAGGATTATTTGATATATTTGCGCTGGAACCGGTAATCGGGAATCCGGATAACTCGCATAATTGCCGGACAAAACCGCTTCCGGAAACCCTGACGCCAATCTTACCGGTGTTTCCTGTCAATACTTCAGGCACTCTGGAGGATGCCTCAAACACTAATGTTAACGGACCGGGCCAAAAACAATCTATAAGTTTCTTTGCGGTTGTATTAACACTCACGGCTAAATCCGAAAGCTGTTCTTTTGAAGCTATAAAAATCAGCAGAGGTTTGTTAATATCTCTTTCTTTAACTCGGAAAACTTTGTTAACAGCCTGCTCATCAAGAGCATAAACTCCTAACCCGTAAAAAGTCTCAGTAGGGAATGCTACTATCCCGCCATTGTTCAATATATCAAGGGCGTTCTTTAAAGCCGGGTCAGGGTGGTCAAAGTCTATCTTAATGATCTTGGCCATAAGTTTGATATCTTTAGCACAAATTTATAAAGCATAGTTTATTAGTAAAAATCAGTTCCATCAGCGGTCATGTATAGGAATTTCAACGGTGAGATTCTTCGGTCGCTTCGCTCCTTCAGAATGACAGCGCAGAAGGGTCATTCTGAGCGAAGCGACCGAAGAATCTAATTTGTATTTTTTGTTCATTGAATAACATTCTTTGCCTTAGCGTTTCTCGCAAGGCGAAACCCGAGATAAAAGTCCCTCTCGTCAGGCGTGCCGGTGTCACGAATACCTGTCCGGAGATTCTGGGGCACGCTGAACCAGCTTCCCCCGCGTCGTACCCTGTGGGTGCCTGCTATAGGTCCTTCAGGGTTATTAATGGGGCTGTTTGCGTAATAGTCTCCGTCATACCAGTCCGCGCACCATTCCCACACATTCCCGGACATATCGTAAAGACCGAAACTATTGGGTTTAAAACTTCCCACAGGCGAAGTAAAAACAAAACTGTCATCATAATCTTCCCAGACAGGCCATGGCCGTCTGGGAAAATGATTTCCTAACTCATCTCCCGCGATATTGCCGTCCGGCCATTCATTACCCCATGAATATTCGATAAGCTTTCCTCCATCGCGCGCTGCAAACTCCCATTCTGCTTCCGAAGGAAGGCGGTATGTTTTACCGCTTTTTTTATTTAACCAGCTAATATACGCCACAGCATCGTTCCAGGAAACCATGGTAACAGGATGCCTGTCATCCTGCTCAAACCCTGGATTCCGCCAGTTTATCCCCTCTTGCTCTTCCCAGCTATCTCCGGTTTCGTTTAAAACCCAGCCTTTTTCATCCCTTTCCGCGTCTGTTATATAATCTATCTCCTCAAAAAACTCACGAAAGGCGCCTACAGTTACCTCATGTTTTCCAATATAAAAATCATCCACACATACCTCATGAACAGGGAGTTCGTCCGATCCCCCGTTTTCAAAGAAATTTCCCATTTTGAAACAGCCCCCTTTAATGAGGGCCATATCATGTGGAGAAGGGGGGATGAGTTTTCCTTTTTCCGGCTGGCTCAGGGTTTCTTCTATAACATTTACCGTTGTTTCCTGCTTAAATAAAGCATTATTGTAATACCATATAAAAAACGCCAGTAAAATTAAGGTAAGCAGAAGTGCACTTTTTCTTGCCATACTTATTATAATTTAACATATAGGAATTTCAATGTTTACTTGCGGCGTAGCCGCAAACCCTGTACCAGTGCAGTTCAGGGCAAACCCAAAATACCGTAAAAACTGCCATGGACGGCAGTTTTAGGGATTTTGAGAAAGTTAGCCAGGATGGC
>CBDUII010000157.1:0-6381 GCA_965367285.1 uncultured bacterium | reverse complement strand
TACTTTCTTTATAAAAGTTGAGATGTCCGCTGGTTTCCCATAGATTTGCACGGGCGATATGAGGAGAATAGAGTATATCGTATCCATTTTTATAATGCTCTTTTCTCCAGAAGTCTTCGATAATGGTTCTAACCAACGCTCCTTTTGGATGCCACAAAATTAAGCCTGATCCAATTTCTTCATCAATATGAAAAAGGTCCAGTTCTTTTCCTAATTTCCTATGGTCTCTTTTTTTTGCTTCCTCCAACCGATCCAAGTATTCATTTAAATCTTTCCGGGAATAAAAAGCGGTTCCATAGATTCGCTGCAGCATTTTATTGTTTTCGTTCCCTCGCCAGTATGAACCCGCGACACTCAACAGTTTAAAAGACTTTATATCTCCTGTGGAACCCAGATGAGGACCGCGGCAAAGGTCCGCGAATTCACCCTGTGTGTAAATGCTTACTTTTTCATCTTTTATTTCATTAATCAATTCCTGCTTATATTTTTCTCCTTTTTCCTCAAAAAACTTCAGGGCATCATCTTTGCTTAGTTCAGACCGAACAACCGGGAGATTTTCTTTAATAATTTCATGTATGACTCTTTCTATTTTTTGAAGGTCTTCAGGTTTAAAGGGTTCATCCCTGTCAAAGTCATAATAAAAACCATCTTGAATCGCCGGTCCTATAGTAACCAGTGTTTCAGGATAAAGCCTTTTCACAGCCTGAGCCATAGCGTGCGCTGTACTGTGTCTCAATTTTTCTAATTCATTATCAGCCATACAAATAAAAAAGGCATCTTGAGAACGGTATTTCTCTCAGATGCCCTTAGGCGGTTAAAAGTTAAGAATATAAATCGAAATAATCTATTGCCTCTACAAATTAGACATTAGCAAACAAGATGCTGAATGATAGTACAATAAGATAAAATGCCTTGTCAAGTTCTGGTGATTTAACAAAATTAATGTTTTTTGGCATTCAAGCTGTATCATTAGTAGAATTAAGACTGTCATAGTTTATAAAACCTTAAAATTTTTGTAAGAAGCAAATAATATGAAACAAAAATCCAACCGGCCATCAGTTTATATTATAGCCGGACCAAATGGAGCTGGAAAAACTACTTTTGCGTGTAAGTTTCTTCCAAAGCATGCAGACTGTTATGAATTTGTAAATGCCGATTTAATCGCCGGGGGCCTTTCGCCTTTTGCGCCAGAGGCAGCAACCATGCAGGCCGGCAGACTCCTGTCAAATCGTATTCATAAACTGGCCCGACAACAGATAGACTTTGCCTTTGAAACAACCCTTTCAGGCAGATCATATGTCCCTTTTTTGCAAAACATGAAAAAGAGCGGTTATAAGATACATCTTTTTTTTTCTTTGGATTCATCATATTGACCTTGCCCTGGAGCGAATCGCTGACCGTGTAGGTCAAGGTGGACATAATGTTCCAGACGGTATCGTTCGCAGGAGGTTTCCCAAAAGTGTTCGTAATTTCTTTAATCTTTATCTATCACTTTCTGATACGTGGACAATCTTTAATAATTCTACTGAGACACCTCAATTAATCGCGACTGAAGTTTATGTTAAACTTACAGTTATCAGTAAACAGATGTTTGCAAACATTTCAAAACTTGCTGAGGAATGATGAAAAAGACAGAGCAGAAACTTCCCAAAATGGCAATTTTAGCTGAGCAGGCTTTCAAGGAAGCTGTAGCCGAAGTTATCGAAGAACATCGTCGTAAATGATGCCCGAGTGTTATTTGGCGTGACGGAAAAATTGTTCATATACCTCCAGATGAGCTTCCTGTCCGAAAACCCGGAGTTGATAATTAACATTCTTCGTAGAAGTTTAGCGATATTATTTTTTAACAGGACAAACAAGAGGTACTGGATTTTTTTAGGCGCTGTTTGGTTTTTGCCTTTTACAGCGCCTTATGCAACGCTTATAATCCTGTCTAAAAAAAATATTTAACGATTACCGGTAATCAATTATGCCTCTTACCTACAACGCACCCGCGAACTACTCCAATCTTTCGACTTCAAAACCCTGTTTATCGAAGAACTGGGGTGGGATCATTATAAAACACAGTTTCAACCAATCACCATAGACAGCCATGATTTTTTCTTAACTGCCATTGCAGAAAAACGGGGTATGGCTGTATTTCAATGCTGTTCCTCTCAAAAACAAATCCCGGATTATGCCACCAGACGAAAGATTGAAAAGAAAAAAGACGATTTGAATTCCACTCTAAAAAGAGGGGTGTCGACTTTGTCGCCGGGGTGTATAATAATCTGTATTCTGTCCTCTGCCAACCGACAACTGAACCCTGTTCCCTGTAAACTGCTCCTTTGTTGTTATCTTTCTCAATATTCCAATCTTTACAATAGCAATAGAAAATAGTAAATTGTTGACTATATTTGAACACTTTTAAAAATGTAGATAAGAAAGGTAGATGAGCAGTGATAGATGGTCGTAAAAGAAAAAAATCAGGGTTGGTAGAAGGGGTTCTACAGACTTGGCACCTGAACTAAAGAGAGAATTAATAGATGACAAAAAGATGGAGATTGATCGGATACTCGGAACAAAACCAAACAAGAAAACCAAAACAAAAAGGCTTTCAAATACAAAATATCAGTTTAAATCTGTTCAAGGGATTCTCAAACTCAACACACGGTTGATTGGGAAGTATAAAGGCAAAACATACAAAGCTATTTTACGTTCAAATTAGAAAGTAATTAATGAATAACTTTAGTGAAAAGGTAAGTTTCATCTGGTCTGTAGCTGATCTTTTAAGGGGTCCCTACAGGCCGAATCAGTACAAGGACGTTATGCTTCCGATGACAGTGCTAAGGCGATTGGATTGTGTGCTTGAGCCAACCAAAGATAAAGTCCTCTCCAAACTCAAATCCCGTAAAGGAGGGAAGGTAAAGAATCTTGAGCTGATTCTTAATAGGGTCTCCAAACAATCCTTTCATAATACAAGCCGGTTTACCTTTGAAAAACTGAAAGGCGACCCTAACAATATTGCCGTCAACCTCACACAATATATTAAAAAATTCTCCGGCAAGGCGAGAGAAATTATCGATCATTTCGGTTTTGAAGAACATATCGCAAAATTGGACAAGGCTGATCGCCTTTATCTAATTGTTCAAAAATTCTGCAAAATCGACCTCCACCCCGATGCAGTGTCGAACATAGAAATGGGTTACATCTTTGAAGAGCTTATAAGGAAGTTTAATGAAGCGAGCAATGAAAAAGCGGGAGATCATTTCACCCCGCGCGAAGTCATTCGCCTTATGGTGAATGTTCTTTTTTCACCTGACAATGATGTGCTGACAACTAAAGGAATTATTAAAACTTTGTACGATCCTGCCTGTGGCACAGGCGGAATGCTTTCGGTTTCGGCAGAGTACCTGCGCGAATTAAACCCGGACGCAGGTCTTGAGGTATTCGGACAGGATTATAATGACCAGGCTTATGCAATCTGCGGCTCCGATATGATGATCAAAGGACAGGATATTTCCCATATTCATTTCGGAGACAGTTTTATAGATGATCCCTTTTCAGCCAAGAAGTTTGACTATATGCTGGCCAATCCACCTTTCGGAGTCGAATGGAAACCGGAAGAAGACGTAGTCCGCAAGGAACATGAAGAGCAGGGATACGGAGGCCGGTTCGGAGCGGGACTTCCCAGGATTAACGACGGCTCTTTGATGTTTCTCCAGCATATGATCAGCAAGATGAAAGTCAAAAAAGAGGGCGGTACGCGCCTCGCTATTGTATTTAACGGTTCTCCTCTCTTTACCGGCGGCGCCGGATCGGGTGAAAGCGAGATCAGAAAATGGATCATAGAAAACGACTGGCTCGAAGCGATTATCGCCATGCCCGACCAGCTTTTTTACAATACCGGAATTTCCACCTACATTTGGGTTATTAGTAACCGAAAGGAAAAGCAAAGACGCGGAAAAATTCAACTCATAAATGCCATAAACTATTTTGTAAAAATGCGTAAAAGCCTCGGCAATAAGCGCAAAGAGATTGGCGATGGACGTGACGGCAAAACAGACCACATAGCGGAAATAACCCGTCTATTTGGTAACTTCAAGAAAACGGAATCTGTAAAAATATTTGATAATGAAGATTTTGGTTATCATCGTATAACCGTAGAACGACCGTTGAGGCTTAATTTTCTGATAAATGAAGACCGTCTGTGCAGGGTAAAAGAGGCGCGTCCATTTGCAAACCTGATCACAAGCAAAAAGAGGAAAGATACAAAAGCGGCGGAAGCCGAAATTAAAGAGGGAAAAGAAAAACAGAATGCCATACTAAAAGCATTGAAAACTCTTGAACCGAAAGGTCTTGTAAAAAACAGGGAGGAATTCAGCGAGGTATTAAAGGAGATTTTTGATGGGTCAGAACTTGTAATTCCAGCAGCGTTATTCAAGGCAATTCTTATGGCCCTTTCAGAGAGGGACGAAACTGCGGATATCTGCACCGATAAAAATGGCAAACCGGAACCGGACTCCGAACTGAGGGATTATGAAAACATTCCGTTAAAAGAGGATATTCATGAATACATAAAGCGCGAAGTGTTGCCTCATGTGCCGGAAGCCTGGATAGATAAATCAAAGACAAAAATCGGTTACGAGATAAATTTTAACCGTTATTTTTATAAATATATACCTCCAAGACCTTTGGAAAAAATAGAAGCAGATTTAAAAAAGATTGAAGGCGAGATAGCCGGGATGTTATCAGAAATGACAGAATGAAAAAAATAAAGAAAAAAAGGGAAACAAAGATAATCAAGTATTCAGAGGAAAAACCCGCAAAAACAAAAAAAACAGCGTGACTTCTACTCAGAGATGTGCAGAGTTGAACAATGGAGTGTTCGGACTCTGCACGACAAGATCAGTGGCATGCTTTATGAGCGCACCGCCCTTTCGAGAAAACCGGCAAAATCGGTAAAAAAAGAAATTGCCGCCCTGAGAAAAGAAGACAAACTATCGCCAGACCTTGTGTTTCACGATCCTCTATTCCTCGATTTTTTGGGTTTGAAAGATACTTACAGCGAAAAAGATTTGGAAACCGCAATCCTCAGGGAGATGGAGAGTTTTATTTTAGAGCTTGGTTCCGGGATCGCCTTTGTGGCGCGACAAAAAAGGATGACTGTAGATCATGAAGATTATTATCTCGATCTCCTTTTCTCTCATCGCGGCCTGCGGCGGCTGGTAGCTGTTGAACTGAAACTGGATAAATTCAAAGCCGTCTATAAAGGACAAATGGAGCTTTAACTCCGCTGGCTGGAAAAATATGAACAGAAACCGGGAGAAAATACTCCTATCGGTCTTATTTTATGCGCGGGAAAATCGACCGAGCATATCGAACTGCTGCAACTGGAAAAAAGCGGCATAAAAGTCGCTCAATATTACACGGAACTGCCAAAACGTAAACTCCTTGAACAGAAACTCCATAAAGCGGTTAAACTGGCACAGGAACGGTTAAAGCAAAAAAATGAATAAAAAAATATCTCGCAAAAACACAAAAACACAAAGAAAAATGAAAGATTCCGGTATCGAATGGCTTGGGAAAATCCCGGAGGAGTGGAAGGTTAAAAAATTAAAATATATCTCATCGATCAAATTTAGTAATGTTGATAAACATACGACTAAGGGAGAGCTTCAGGTTCGACTTTGTAATTATGTTGATGTTTATTATAACGACTATATTACAAGCAGTCTTGATTTTATGAAAGCAACGGCATCAACAGCAGAAATTACTAAATTTACATTAAAAGAGGGAGATATAATAATCACAAAAGATTCTGAATCATGGGATGATATTGCGATACCTGCTTATGTTCCTTTAGGTTTAGAAGGTGTAATTTGTGGCTATCATCTTGCTCAAATCAGACCAAATTCTGAAATAATCAATGGTGGATTTCTATTTAGGTCTTTTTGTGCAAATACTATAAATGATCAATTTAAAATTGCGGCTACAGGGGTTACAAGGTTTGGTTTAGGGAAATATTGGCTTGATAACTCTATTTTTATAGTCCCTCCCATTAAAGAACAAAAATTCATTGCCTCATACCTCGACCAAGAGACGGCTAAAATTGATACCCTTATTGAAAAAAAAGAACGGCAGATAGAGCTATTAAAGGAGAAGCGGTCTGCCCTTATCAGCCACGCCGTCACCAAAGGTATTGATCTCAATGCACACATGAAAGATTCCGGTATCGAATGGCTCGGCAATATACCAGCGCATTGGAAGTTTAAAAGACTAAAATATATGTCATCTGGTAATGTCTAAGTTCTTGAAGACAGTAATGCTGACATGTATGAATTAGAATAGGTTGAAGTAGGCAGTGTTGAATGAGACTTATGTATTTTTGATAATGAAATG
>CBDUII010000156.1:0-6386 GCA_965367285.1 uncultured bacterium | reverse complement strand
CGTCCCGTACTGCTGCCATGTATGCGCTGTGTTCTCGCGCCCTTTGCTGTTCGAGCGCATCGGCCATTTCATCGGCGCTGCGTATCGTCTGGCCTGTTGGCATAATTGGCTGGATAGGCATTCCTCTCAACATTCTGAGCGCTATGTTGCCCTCCCTGGTAATCGTCATCGGCTCAACCGAAGACACTCATATGATAGCTTCCTATTTTCGTGGAATATCCATAGCGAAGAAGCACCACCGCGTTTTTGCCACACGCTTCATGATGAAACAGATGGGTATACCACTAATGCTGACCATCCTCACCACAGGGATGGGATTCGCAAGCAACATATTCAGTCATATAGGTATCATTCATTATTTCCCCACTTCAGCCACCATTGCGATCATGGCAAACGGTTTAATCACCATACTGTTAGTTCCCTTGATTTTATCTTTACTGGGGCCGCGCAAAACCCGGCTTTTTCGGGATGAAAAAGGAACTGTAGGCGGTGTACCAGGGTTGTTTGTTCGGATGTTTGGTTTTACCAACAGCCGCTTTCCACGGTCAATCCTAGTAGTGACGGCAATGCTCTGCGCCTTTTTTGTTTTCCACGCCTCCAAGCTTTATGTAACCAACGATCCTTTTTCCTACTTCCAGGAGGATCAGCCCCTAATACGAGATACAAACAAGATACACAAGGATCTATCCGGAATAAAAGTATTCTTTATTACACTGGAGTCTTCCCAGGACAAGGCATTTCAGTATCCCAAAAACATTGAAAAGCTGGTCACCATTCAAAAATTCCTGAAAAAACAGGGGATATTCGATCGCAGTATATCTATTGCCGATCACCTGTCTCTTGTTAACCGTGAGTTCCACGGGGGAAACCCCAAATACTTTAGACCACCGGAAAAACGCGAGCTCGTAGCCCAATACCTGCTTTTCTTCCACCGCCGGGATCTGGAAGGCTATGTGAGTCATGATTTCAGCCGTGCCAATATTGTTGTACGCCACAACGTCAGCGATTCCAATACTTTAAACCGACATATAAACGAGTTGAAAGAAGTGGTGTCTAAAATTGCCGGAGTCGAAATAAAATCCTACGTTGTCGGTGAAAACCTGATGATCAATGCCGCCGCTGAAAGTCTCCTGATTGCCCAGTTTAAATCTCTTGCAATTCTGCTCTGTGTGATCTTTTTGATAATGTCCGCCATGTTTACTTCTTTTAAAGGAGGACTCATTTCTTTAGTGCCAAACCTGATCCCTATTATCCTGATGTTCGGCGTCATGGGACTGCTGGAGATACCCTTGAACCCTGGAACTGCCATGGTAGCGGTTATCGCTATTGGAATTGCGATAGACGGAACCATTCACCTCTTTTCCAACTACAACGATCGATGCAGTCGAACCTCCAATTACGAAGAGGCGGTTCATTCAACAGTTGAGCAAGAAGCCACTCCAATGGTCGCCACCAGCCTGGCCCTGGCATTGGGATTCGGCATTCTCATACTATCCGATTTTACCTTAGTCGCTCAATTTGGAGCTATGTCCGCTGCCACTATGCTTTTCGCGCTCTTCGCCAATCTTTTGATTACACCTATTATCATGACGCGAATCCGTTTAGTAGGGCTCTGCGAAATACTGACTTTGTCCCTGCAGAAAGAGATACTCAAAAACAGTCCTCTTTTCCACGGCATGACCAACTACCAGATGCGTAAAGCGATTATTATATCTGAGACAAACGAGTTCGAAAAAGGGGAACTACTGGTAAAGCAGGGAACAACCGGACGAAGCATGTACCTTATTCTA
The DNA here is from genome assembly GCA_965367285.1 of uncultured bacterium. Classification (GTDB taxonomy): domain Bacteria; phylum Nitrospinota; class Nitrospinia; order CAJXCL01; family CAJXCL01; genus CAJXCL01. The sequence continues at coordinate 4,596 of CBDUII010000156.1, read as the reverse complement.
TCCGGTAAAGTTGAGATAGTAAGACGAGTAGATGGCAATGACAAACACATTGCGTCGTTAGAAGCTGGCCAGATTTTTGGAGAAATCAGTTATATTACCTCTACCAGTAGAACTGCGGACGTGCGGGCATTAACTCCCGTAGAGGCGTTGAGGTTCGATTACCAGAAGCTCAATAAAGATTTGAAGTACTTTCCCCACATAATAGCCAAGTTAAACTTTAATATTAGTTTCATTCTCGGCAAACGATTAACCAGCTTAATGGAGAAACTGCCGCCTCGATCAGAGAAAGACTAATTAAAAGTCTATCTATTTTCAATAGCTGCAATCACTTCTTCCAGATTTTCACATATAAAGTCCGCATCTGGAAATTTCAAATTTTTATTTAATTTGTTGCGGACAATTACGCACACGATATCGGCCTCTTTACTTGCTATTAACCCTTTTTCGGCATCTTCTAAAACAACAAGTTTGCCGGAATCTATTCCCAGTTTATCTGCTGTTTTTATAAAAATATCCGGAGCCGGTTTCTCTCTCTCTGCGGATTCTTTACCCATAACCACATGAAAAGTACTGCCGAATCCATTTAAATCCAGTATCGCTCGAATATCATCATTTCTCGATCCGGAGGCAATAGCCAGTTTGTATCCTGATGATTCAGCCGAACGGATAAGTCTTTTTGCCAATGGGAAAAAACGTATATCCCCATTTCTGCAAAACTCTGAATACACAGTAAATTTTTTTTTACGGATTTCTTTATGGTCTAATCCCTGCAATCCATGCCTGTCAATTTCTCCTTGCGCTCCCTTTCCTTTGGAAGTAAACTCAATCCAGTATTCATCAGGGTCTATGGTGTGGCCGTATTCCTGAAAAACCTTATTATATGCCTTATAATGAAAAGGTTCTGAATCCACAAGAAGGCCGTCAAAGTCGAATAGAATCCCTTTGCGGGATTGAAACAGTTTTTTTAATTTTTGTTTTTTATCCATTTATTCAAGTCTTGAATAAGCTTAGCGAGCACATTCCACATGGTCTTGCCACAGAGTTAGCAAGCAAATATAATATAAAGCTATTCTTTGTGTTTGAAGATTCTATTATTATATTTAAGAAATATAAAGCAAAAAATCTCTTTAAAAAAACTCTGCTGGGGAAAAAATGAAAATCGGGGTATTATCGGATACTCATATTCCACAGATGGCAAAAAAAATCTCTGAAAAAGTAATCGAACTGTTTTCCGATGTTGATTTAATTTTACACGCCGGAGATATAGTGGATAAAACCGTTATAGAGGAACTGGAAAGTATCGCTAAAGTAGAAGTTGTAAAAGGTAATATGGATGAACCTGATAACCCTTATCCGCTAAAAAAGGTTTTAAATGTGGAAGAGGTGAAAATCGGTTTAATACACGGCTATGGTTCCCCTTTTGGCTTAAGAGATAGAATCAGGAAAGAATTTTACGAATTAGATGTTATTGTGTATGGACATTCCCACAAGTCCTATAATAAAATTGAAAATGGAATTTTATTTTTTAATCCCGGAACGCCTACGGATAAAATCTTTGCTTTGCATAACAGCGTAGGAATTCTGGAAATAAACGGTAGTAACGCAGAAGGACAAATAATAAAGCTCTGACTGCGAGGAATGCGCTCGCTAAACACTTTAAAAAACATGAAATCTATTAACAAAATTCCTGTATTTAAGTGGTTTTACGAACAGGGGAATGTATATCTTACAATCCTTATCAGCGGTTCGGATTCGTTAGAGATTCCTTCAAGCATTCACAAAAAAAAAGTGGAGACATTTGTCGTAGGCAACGCTCCCACTCCAAACCTGATATTTAATGAAGAAGGGATTGAGGCCCCGATGAAGTTTGGAAATAACTATTTCAACTGTTTTTTTCCCTGGGAATGCATTGTCATGATGAGCGGCCCTAACGCGATAATTCAATTCAATATATATAAAAAAGTAATCCATCCGCCAGAAAAACCGCCTATAAAGAAATTCCCTTTATCAAAAAAAAAGAAATCAATCAAAAACAGAAGTCACTTGAGAATAGTCAAATAACATAGCGATAGCGCGGAGTAACCGCAAGTAGGTTAAAGTGCCTAAAATTAAAAAGTCAAAAAGTTTATTTTTTACAACAACTTTAGACACTGTTAAGTTGTTATTTTTTAGCCGCTGTGGTTCTATCTTTTTTGGGCGATGTTAGTTCTTGTTTTTTACAACGCCTTATGCAAAGCACAGCGGCTTATGCACCATACAGTGCCTTATGCAAAGCTTAGCTCACTTTAAACTTTACACTTAAAACTCGTTTCTATAACTTTAGATCACTTTTCATTTTAGTCGTTTTTTCTAAACTACTTCCCTGAAGAGTTGAAGTTTTTTTATTTTTTCTACAAGAGTGGTCCTGTTTAATCCGAGAAGTCCTGCCGCCTTGTTTTTAACCCAATCCGTTCTATCCAGAGCTTCAACAATAAGCTCCTTTTCAAAATCTTCTACCATCTTTTTAAGATCAACCCCCTCATCGGTTATTCCCACAAAAAATTTCGGTTGGAAAGCGTCTCTGAGGGCTAAAGACTCAGCAACAGTGTTATCATCGTTGAAGAGTTCTTTCTGATCTTTATTAATTTCTTCGGCAGGCTTCCCTAATACTCTTTCAGGAAGGTTTTGCGGATAGATAGCCCCTTTGCTGTTCAATACGACTAACCTTTCCATCAGGTTTTCGAGTTCTCTAATATTACCAGGCCAATTGTAATCCACAAGATATTTAAGTGTTTCATTCGGAACTTCCGGTATTTGTTTCTGCATAGTTTCATTAAAATATTTAACAAAATGATTTACAAGAACAGGAATATCTGTTTTTCTCTCTCTCAGAGCCGGCAAATGCACTGGAATCACGTTTAAACGATAATATAAGTCTTCACGGAACTTACCCTCTTCTATCGCCTGTTCCAGATTTTTATTTGTCGCGGCAACAATCCGGACATCCGCGGTAATTGTCTCTGTCCCCCCTACCCTTTCAAATGATTTGTTTTGCAGAACTCTTAAAATTTTTACCTGGAGAGAAGGGCTCATATCGCCAATTTCATCCAGGAAAATAGTGCCGCCGTTCGCCTGCTCAAAACGTCCGATTCTTGTGCGGATAGCGCCTGTGAAAGAGCCTTTTTCATGTCCAAAAAGTTCGCTTTCCAAAAGCTCTTCCGGGATAGCGCCGCAGTTCACAATGATAAAAGGTTTTTTAGACTTTTTGCCGCTAAAATGCAATGCGCGGGCAATCAATTCCTTGCCTGTACCGCTTTCTCCATAAATAATGACGGTGCTGTCTGTTGGAGCAACTTTATCGACTAACTGGAAGATCTCATTCATTTTCGGGTGAGAACTAATGATATGGTAGTGATCTGTTTGAAGCTTCATAAAAATAAATTATAGATGCTTTTTCAGAAATGTCAAAAAAATCTGAAAATATTTTTATGCGCTTATAATTCAATCATGTTGACCGTCAATAATTGGATGTGTTCTGTAAGGAGCTATCAGCGGTCGGCAATTTGTGTCGCCCTTTCAGGGTTAAATTTTTAAAAATAACTCTACAGCCCCGCTGTACTATGGAGCCTCCAATCAGCAATGAAATGGCGGCGATTACAAAGGTATTTCAACATTGAGGCGCAGTTTTGGCTGAATCTACAGGCAGAATATGATCTTAGAATGACAAAACGAAAAATCTGGACAGAATTAAAACAATGCATAATTCCTATCCCAAAGGATGCTTCGGGGTTCGCAGGAAAATTAAAAACGGCATAACATGCCGCTTGAGTGCATTGAGATGCAGCGATCAGCAACATAATAACCCCACTCTTGAGTGCATAAGAAAAATATAAAACTTTGATTAGAAAATGCATAATACTCATGAAGTTATCCTTTCTGTTTTTCTGCCCATTCTGAATTAAAACGAGATGACTTTGAAGAACTCTGTAAAAAACACCCTTCTATTCAAAAGGCGCTGGAAACAGCCGTCAGCGAACGCGCTGCCGGTAGTACTGCTCATAGTGTTTCTTTTGGGAATCGGAGTACCATTAGTCATTTTCCTGTTCCTGGTGTTAAAGATTGTTCTGCGCGAGAATATTCCGGAAGCCGGTATTGTTCTATACGGCCTGACACTTGCTGTGCTTGGGATGATAATATTCAACGTGGGACTGAGCTACGGCCTGGCAAAGTTAGGTGGCCTGTCTGGCAGTTTTGTCCCAGCCGCTTTCACGAAACTTGAAAATATTAAAGAGTCACCATTATATGGTTTCGCTGTTGGAGTTTCCGTTGAAGTGGAAAAAAAAGTGATCAATATCGTGGTATCCAACGAACTGGTAGAGAGAGTTTTTGAAAAAATGTGTCTCGCCGGGAGTCTCGACACACCGGGCATGGGTATTATGTATATCACTCCTCTGGAAAAAGCGGCGACCTACATTCCGCCGGAAGTCCTGGAGAAACTGGCAGCGTCTCAGGGTTCCGAAGGATAGGTAGAGGCTCTATTAAAATAATTACGTAACTCGACTTATAGGAATTTCAATGTTTCCTTGCGGCGTAGCCGCAAACCCAAAATACCGTAAA